>JBKPNP010000170.1:0-6163 GCA_046732775.1 Acidobacteriota bacterium | reverse complement strand
CGAAAGTACGGTTGCGGATTCAGTGCTTGCTATTTCGTTGACACGTTTCAAACGCAAACCTAGAATCGCGGTATTGACAATCCATTGAAAGCGGACCGAAAGCCAATAGTTGTTGACGATATTCGCGCGACGCACAAGACGCGCAGGAAAGAAATTCGCGCGCGTATCGATCAGTTCCGAGAAATTTGGTGTAACGGTTCTGACGAACGATTGTGGGAAGAGCTGGTCTTTTGCATTTTCACCGCCGGGGCGTCCGCGCGGATGGGCTTCCGCGCGGTTGAAGCCGTTCGTCCATTCTTGATGGCAGGCGAGCGTGAAGCGATGACAGCTGCTTTGAAAACTTCAGGCGCGCATCGCTTTCCAGTTGAGAGACCGGGGTATATCGTGGTTACGCGTAATTATTTGCGTGAACACTGCGGTATGCGTTTACGCAAGAAGCTCAACAGCTTCAGCGAACCACTAGACCGTCGTGATTGGCTGGCGCGGGAAAAGCAAATCAAAGGACTCGGTTATAAGGAGTCGAGTCATTTTCTGCGAAACATTGGTTTGTTCGGTCACGCTATTCTCGATAAGCACGTAATGAACTGTTTGTTCGAGCTCAAAGTTGTCGATTCAGCTAAACCGCCGGCAACTCGGGCCCGATATTTGGAAACAGAAGAAAAGCTGCGATTGTTTGCCCGCGACGTGCGGATAGATTTTGATGAGCTCGACCTCGTTCTTTGGTCGATGAAAACAGGCGAAGTTCTCAAGTAAGTAGTCGTTCTCCCCGTTCCTTCATTGGATACTCCGAGTATCCCGTAACGCGAAGAGACAAAAGCGATGCAAATTCTTAACGCGAAACGGCGGCTCCCCCCTCTGACACTAACCATTTTTGCCGGTCTACTTTTTTGCCTAACGGTTTCCACTTCAACATTCGCCAGCGGCGACCGCAAGTCGCGTAACCGGGCGACCGAAGCGCTTCGCAGCGGCGATTATGAAACTGCCGAAAAACAATTTCGCGCGGCCCTGGCCAAGGACGCTCACGACATTGAAGCCCGTCTCGGCCTTAGCTTTGCTCTGCTGAAACAACGAATGCTTCAGGACGCATTCGATCATGCCGCGCGCGTGATCATGACTGATCCAATGTCTTCAAGGGCGCATGCGTTGTTGGGTTCGGCAATTCTGGCGTCAGGAGATTTCAAAACTTCGATTGAAGAGTTTCGCACCGCTCTAACGATTGACAGTAACGAAGCGCTTGCGATCTCGGGACTGGCGATGGTCGATTTTTATGAGAACCGCCTCGACCTCGCAGCCAGAGGTTTGCGCCGTGCCGTGAGTCTCGATTCGAGCGAGCCTGACTATCTCTTCAATCTCGGACAGGCTTGCGCTCGCAGCGAAAGATACAAAGAGGCGGCCGACGCTTACGAAAGGTTCCTGATCATCGCGCCGAAGGCGGACATCGATCGGCGCGATCGTATTCGCGGCCTGATTGATTTTCTGCGTTACCTCGGCAAGCAAGGTTCGCTTTATGACCTCGCCGGCGAAAGCAAGACCAGCATGCCCTTCGACTCATTCGATGGACGACCGATCCTGAAGGTGCGTGTGAATGGCGGCCGCGAGACGCTGCGCTTCGTGCTCGATACCGGTTCGGGAATGTCGGTGATTTCTGAAGAGACCGCCAAAAAGCTTGGGCTAAAACCAGTAGCGCGCGGAGGCCTGGCACGCGCCGTCGGCGGTGGCGGAAAGTTTGAAATTGTTTATGGCTTCGTGAACTCGCTCGATATCGGCGACGTGCGAGTTGAAAGTGTTCCTGTTTACATTCGTCATTTCTACGACGAGAAAACGCAGGTCGACGGCTACCTTGGGCTGTCGGTAATTTCGAAGTTCATCGCCACGGTCGATTATGGTGCGAACCTGTTTACGCTGCACCGGCCGGCTGAGGCAGTCGGTAAAGATCCGTTTCGTTTTCCCATCTCGCATCAGGTGCTCGCGCCTGAGCCCGCGGGCGTGCTGGAAATTCCGTTACGCACAACGTCCAGCGGATTTCTTAGTGGCGAGGTCCGTCTCGAAGGAATAGAGAAACCGCTGAACTTCATCATCGATACCGGTGCGAGTGTCTCGGTTGTGTCAGAGAGACTGGCGGCGGAAGAAGACCTGAGCAGTTTCATTGAGCCCACGCGCTTTCGGATTTTTGGCGCGGCCGGCGTTGCTGAAGATGTTAAGAGTGTCCTGCTGCCGCGCGTCATGTTGGGATCGTTCACACGCGAGAAAGTGAGCGCGGCAATCCTGGATCTTGAACCGGTGAACGAAACCGCCGGGTTCACTCAAAACGGAATACTCGGTGGCAACTATCTACGGCACTTCAGGGTTTCGTTTGACTTCCAACGCGCTCTAATCAGGCTGGAACCGCTCGGGACAAAGACTAAGGACGCAGACGCTGCGCGGCCTGAACAGCACATGAATTAATGAAACAAAGTCTCTATTTGGAAACTTCGGTAATCGGCGCCTACCTTGATAATGGCGAACCGTTTCGCCGCGATCTGACCATCCGTTGGTGGGAGCACGAAATGCCAGACTACCGCGCGGTGATTTCGCCGCTCGTCACGCGCGAGTTGGAACGAGTCAGCGAGCCACACCGCTCGTCGTATTTGAATCTGACAGCGAATCTCGAACAGGTTGAGCTGACGGACGAAGCGGCGATTCTTGCTGATGGCTATATCTCGCGTGGAATTTTTCATCGCAAGTACATCGCAGATGCCTTGCATGTGGCGATCGCCTCGTGCCATAAGCTCGACTACCTGGTGACCTGGAATTTTGGTCATCTCGCAAACGTGCGGCGCCAGGCGCGCATTCGTTTGTTCAATACCGCGGCAGGATTTTATGTGCCGATGATCGTGACGCCGGAATTTCTGGTTTCAGAAGCAACAGAAAAAGTGAATTGAGATTCCGGTTCAGGTAAGATTTGTTTCGCAACTAAAATCTAAACGAGCAGTTAGACTGGCAGTCCAAAACATGTATCGCCGTCCCAAGTTTCTGGAAGTGTTACACACCATTCGCGAAGAGATGTCGCGTGACGTTGATTACGACGTCGACTTGTTTGCAGAAATGGTGAGGTCGGGCGCGCGGCCTGCACATGGACCGGAACGAATCATTCGCGGCATACGCACGCGGGCGCCACGAGAAGAAATCGCGGCAGCTGACGGCGACGACGTTGCGCCACCAAAGAAACGCGCCGGTAGATCAAGGTAGAACGTTCTAAATCATGAATCCAACCTTTGAAACAATTGGCCTTGAAGTCCCCAGCGAAAAGGCCTTCAACTACCTCGCAGAACGCGCCGGCGATCAGGGTGAGGCGACGCAATTGAGCCGGCGCGGCGCCGTGCTTCACGGTCGCTGCTGGAAACTTGGTGAGGGTCTCGAGGTCTGGACCGTCTTGTATGAGTCAGGCAGTGGCGACGTTTTCTATGCTGATTGCCGGCCCGGGTTTCGTGCCCGCTATATTCAAACGATTAGTCCCTGGGCTTTGACTGAGTACGACGAAGAGGGCGAGGCCGTAGTGCACGGCTACCGCGACGGCGCGGACTGCGAAGTCTTATTCGAGTTACAAAATCTGACGGAAGTTGGTCCCGGCGGATTTGCGGCCGAAGAACTCCACGTGGGCCTGTGCGGGTTGGCGTATCGCGCGCGCGTGCGCAATACGCCCGCAAAGGTGCGCTGGATGCCTTTAGACAAGGCCGCGCCGTCTCGGGCCGCACACGAAAATGACTGGAGCCTGTCAGGTCGCGTCATTGCGTTTAAGCCACTCAAGAATCCACTCACCGGCAGCGACTTGTATTGGGTGCATCTCGATCTCGAAAGAATGAATCTGGAAATTCTCGTAAATCAGCGAGTACTGCGCGGAGACGCGTTGGCGCCGGGTGTCACGCTCGATGCTGAAATCTGGCTGCAAGGTCATGTGCTCGATGAGTTGGCACTGAGCTCGCGCTATGAAGGAGTGGACTGTTCGGCTTCTGCCGCAGACTTTTGGGCGAAACTGAAGCGCAGAAATTAGGTCCGTCAGTAAAGGTCGAATCCGGAAGGGGTAAAGGGTAACGGGTAACCATCCTGACCTTTACCCCTTCACCATTACCCGCCTGCTGGCGCGGGCGAATTTCAAAACCATTCGAATGAGACGCTTCGTTGTGGCCACTGTCATCTTCCTCATCGGCGGCGGGGCCCTCTACTTTTTCAACCAATACTGGATCCATCGTTACGACGCTCTGATCGCTCGCCAGGCAAATGTCTACCGCCTGGACCCGGATCTCGTGTGGAGCATAATTTACGAAGAGACTTATTTCAGTCCGTGGAAAAACGGAAAGCAAGGCGAGATCGGGCTGATGCAAATCACACCAACAGTCGGCCGCGAGTGGGCTGCGGAAACCGGCATGCGTGAATTCGAAAAGCAGATGACAGAAAACCCGGCGGGCCTGCTGCGCGATCCGGAACGCAACATACAGATCGGCTGTTGGTATCTCGAAAAGATCAACGAGCAGTATCGCGACATCTCTGATCCGGAGCCGCGTGTGGTGGCGGCCTACAATGCCGGGCCGAGTCGAGCAGCTGAATGGAATAAAGTTGCGTCCGGTGAGCGTCCACTCTCCGGGCCCGAGTTCGTTGCTAAGATCGACATCGCTTCGACGCGCGCCTACGTCCGTTCAATCATGGAGCGCTATCGCAAATTAAAGGGCGCGCAGGCAGTCGCCCCGCCGACTACTTCATCACCCATCGCAAATCCCTGAGCGTTTATCTGCTGCGGATTGAAAACGTTAAATGCCAACTCTCTATTGCGCCCGCTGGATCCTTCCAATCTCATCACCCCCGCTGGCTGACGGCGGAATCGTCGTCGCTGGGTCGCGGATTCTTGCGGTTGGCAATCGTGTCGAAATGCAGTTGCAATTTGCGGAAGCGACAGTCCGCGACCTCGGCGAGGCCGCCATTCTTCCCGGCTTCGTCAACGCACACTCCCACCTGGAGCTCACCGCGCTGCGCGGCTTTCTCGAACCGGAAGAAAACAATTTCTTTGCCTGGTTACAGAAACTGACGCGCGCACGGCTTGAGCGCATGACGGACGACGACCTTCAGGTTTCCGCGATGTGGGGGGCCTGCGAGGCTGCGTCTTCCGGAGTTACTACAGTTGCCGACGCAAGTGATGCTGCGATGCAAAGCATGCGGGCACTGCGAGAGGTTGGACTGCGGGCAATCGTCTATCAGGAATCGTTTGGACCGGATCCGAAAGTAGCCGAAGAAAACTTTAGCCGGCTGAAAGACAAAATTGCGGCCCTACGCGAAGCTGAAACCGAACTCGTGAAATGCGGTGTCTCACCGCATGCGCCGTACACAGTATCTGCACCGCAGCTCGAGCTGATCGCGAGATTCGCCGACGAAGAAAACCTGCCACTCATGATGCACGCCGCTGAAACGCACATGGAGGTTATGTTTCTGCGTAACGGCGAAGGTGCCTTTGGCGACGGTTTGCGTACGCGTGGGATCGAATGGCGCGTACCGCAATTGTCCCCGGTTCAATACTTGAAAGAGGTAGGTGTGCTCGCCACGCGCCCGCTGCTGGCGCACTGCATTCAGGTTGACGACGCGGATCTGGAGACTCTCAGCGAGACGGGAGCTCGCGTGGCTCATTGTCCTAAGTCCAACGCTAAGCTTGGTCATGGCGTGGCGCCGTTCGCGAAAATGTTGCACAAGGAAATTGCTGTCGGACTCGGCAGTGATTCAGTTGCGAGCAACAATACCTGCGATCTTTTGGAGGAAGCGCGTTTCGCGTTGCTGTTGGCGCGGTCACAAGCGGCGGAGAATTGCGGTCTGACGAGCGCGGACGTGCTGCGGACGGCAACGGTCGGTGGCGCAAATGCGCTTGGCCTAAGCGGACTAATTGGCGAACTGAAGGCGGGGATGCAGGCAGACTTTGCAGCGGTGGCGCTCAACGGGAGGCATCAGGTTCCGCTTTACAACGCGGAAGATACGCTGGTGTTTTCATCGTCCGGCCGCGACGTTGTGTTGACGGTCGTGGCGGGCAGGGAAGTCTATCGCGACGGGCGCGTCACCACTGTTGATGAAGAGCGGTTGCGCGCCCGTATGAACGAGATCGCGATCAAATTGGGGCAGTAGACTGGGGCAGCAAGACTGGAGCGCA
>JBKPNP010000169.1:0-1373 GCA_046732775.1 Acidobacteriota bacterium | reverse complement strand
ACCAGCGCCTCCACTTCGAGTGAACGTTCGGGAGGCAACGTCTCGTCCATCACCTGCACCTGCGCCCGGATGTATTGGCCGGTCGTGTCGACCGACTCGATTTCAGCGCGTGCCAGGCCCTGCACCAGAATGCGTATCCGTCCATCAGGCAACTTCAGCATGCGCATGATCACGGCAGCGGTACCGACTTTATAAAGGTCGTCAGCCGTCGGTTCTTCCTTGTCCAGATCTTTTTGCGAGGCGAGCAGGATCATTCGATTCTCGCCGAGCGCTTCGTCGACTGCGCGAATCGACTTTTCGCGCGATACAAAAAGCGGAACGATCATGAACGGGTAGATCACGATGTCGCGCAACGGCAGCACGGGCAGGTCTTTCGGAATCTGCAAATCCTGTCCGGTTTCGGCGACTTCAATGCCTTCGGTTATTTCAGCGTCTTTGATTATTGCCATGATTTATGTTCGATCTGTTCGATGCCGTTTTCACTAACCCCGTTTTCACTCGACCCCAGCCCCGTCTTTAACGGGAATCTTGATTTCAACTCCGCGGCGGTCTTCGATCTTCGGCAAGTAGACCGTCAACATTCCGCCTGAAACTTCTGCAGTCGCGTCGTGCAGATTAACCGTCCACCGTAATGGCACCAGCCGGGTAAACTTGCCGTAACTACGTTCCGAGCAAAGGTGCGAGAGGATCTTGTTCCGCGCCACGCGCCGCTTCTTTTCGCCCCAGATTCTCAATTGGGTATTGGTCGCACCAATATTAATTTGTTCGGCGGTCAAGCCCGGCAATTCAACGCGCACCACGATGTGCTGCGCCGTCTCACAAAGATCGACAGGCGGCGCCCAGGTTTCAGAGGCCAGCGGATCGTCAGCAACGGTGGCTTCCTGCAAGGCTGCAAACAAACGTCCAACGCGATCGCGCAGGCGATGCAGCTCAAGACGTTCTAGTCCGGTGGCGCGGGCTGGTTTGATCATCTTACTGAACTAATTCTTCTTCGCCTGATTTGCTCGGGTTCGTACCAAATGCTTCAGCTCAGTCATAAACTCCGAGACATCCTCGAACTCGAGATAGACAGAGGCGAATCTCACGTAAGCAACTTTATCCAGTTCCTTCAAACGCCGCATTATCATCTCACCAATCTTGCTGGTGGGGCGCTCACGTTCTGAAGATTCCTGAACATACTTTTCGATCCCGTTGACGATCATATCAAGCTTCGCCGAAGGCACGGGCCGCTTCTCACAGGCGCGTAACAGACCGGCCATTACCTTGTTACGATCGAACGGTTCACGGCGACCGTCTTTCTTGATCACCATATACGGAATTTCATCGATGCGCTCATAAGAAGTGAACCGGCGTTCACAGCGCAGACACTCGCG
>JBKPNP010000168.1:0-3000 GCA_046732775.1 Acidobacteriota bacterium | reverse complement strand
GCGAGGCGATCAATCAGCATTATGTTGTCGAGCAGCGGCATGACTTGACTAATTCCCTGGAGCACAAAATCCGCATCCGTGTGCTTGAGGTTTCTTCGTGCGCCTACCACGTAGAATCGTCCCACCCAGTTTCCACGATAGTTAATCGGGACGGACAGAAACGAATCTGATTCGAGCGTATTCACTAAGGACTGGTCCAGACTGGTGGTACGTGAGACGCCATCAGTGTCGAGATCGTATCGCAGTGTGGGCTCCTGACGAGATCGTTGGATTATCACTTCTCCCGCGGCCGGTGAAAGGAAAATGCCGGCGATGTCCTGCCCGACTAATTCCCCCGCCGCCGCTAGACTCTCCGCCTCCCGGCGCACTCGACGCAGACGGTAGCCATCGCCGCTTTCCACTCTGGTAATCAGCAGACACTTGTCCGCGTCGTAGTAAGCGCGAAATCTCTCCATCGATGTGCTGATAATGTGATCGACGCCAAACCGCGGATTCGAGAAGCGTGTAATGTCGTTTAGAAACTTGAGCCGCTCGCGTTGTTCAATTTCGCGTCCGCCCCAGTACGCAATCATGTATCCCAGTCCCAGTAGGCCGAGCGGCCGCATGATCAAACGATTAATCTCGGGATTAGGTGGGCCGGTGAGATAACCGACAATACTAAACAACACCGATGAGATAACGGCAACGCGCAGCCCGGAAGCGAAACCCCAGCGGAACGACGCAATCATGATCGAGAAGTAATAAAAGAAGAAGAAGATGCTGTTGGTGCCGCTGCTGAGACTGATCAAAACCGTGAACCATAGGATATCTATCCAATGGGCCCACTGCATCAGCCACTCGAGTGGTTTTCCATGCGCCGTGATTAGAAACAATATCAAGCTGTAAATGACGTACAGAATCAGGGCTGCGTAAGTGGCGGGAACAAATCGATCAGGTTCGGCGGGATCGAGATAAATAACGAGCAGGCCGGCTGAAGCGAAAATGAGTCGCATCAACGCGATCATGCGTTGGTCGAGCGACTCCGGGAGCTGCAGAGTTTGCCGTGAGGGTTTGATAATGGGAGAAATCTTGAACTTCACAGAAACAGTTACCGACGACAAAGATGGCGGTAAGCAACCAGCCGGGGACTTGGTTGCGTGGGAGCCGCAGTCGGATCTTTCAGGACGGTTATACCTAACTAGTCGCGCATTATATTCCAGCGACGGCTGACACTGAAAGCGGGCTCGAGAGCATTTCGGCCCACCTTGTGGCACACGATGCGCTAGCGCAATCAAGCTACAAGGTTTTAAACTGCAGGGAAGGTGAGAAGAGATAAGTTGCGACTACTAATTGTAGACGACGAAGAAGCGTCGCGTTATGGGATGCGCCGCGCCTTAACGACGTTTGGCTATAGCGTTTCTGAAGCAGATTCCGCCGAAGCTGCGAGAATTCTCGTGAAGCAACAGGAACCAGATCTGTTGTTGCTCGACGTAAATTTACCTGGCATGAGCGGGCTCGACTTTCTCAAGGAACTGACTACTGAGAAAACTAACGGCAACCAAAATGTTTCAGGAGACGTAAACCAGAACGGCCCGCTGGTCATCATCATCACTGCGCATGGCTCGGAGCGAATGGCCGTCGATGCCGTGAAGTCCGGCGCCTATGATTATCTTTCCAAACCGTTTGAGCTCGATGAACTGCGACTGGTAGTTAAGAATGCTGCCGAAACGATCGCGCTACGTCGCGAGAACGTTTCCTTGCGCCGGCGGATCGAAGCAGAAGAGTCTCAACGAGGGGCACTGATCGGCAATTCGGCAAGCATGCAACGCGTGCGCGCGATGATTGAGAAAGTAGCGGAGACCGATGCGACGGTGTTAGTTCGCGGCGAATCCGGCACCGGTAAAGAGCTGGTCGCTCGTGAATTGCACGAAAGAAATAGTATTCGTAGTAAAGGGCCGTTTGTCGCCGTGAACTGTGCCGCACTTCCTTCAGAGCTAATTGAGTCGGAATTGTTCGGACACGAAAAGGGGGCGTTTACCGGCGCTGCCGGACGGCGCCAGGGTAAATTTGAACAGGCAGATGGCGGCACTCTCTTTCTCGATGAGATCGGCGACATGAGTTCCAACGTCCAGGCGAAACTTTTGCGCGCGTTGGAAGAGCGTCGCATTGAGCGACTAGGCGGCAATGAATCGATCCCGGTGGACGTGCGAATCGTGAGCGCAACGCACCGTCCTTTGGAACAAGAGATCACCGCCGGCAATTTTCGCGCAGATCTGTTTTATCGCCTGCGGGTGGTGACGATTGACATCCCGCCGTTGCGCGAACGTCGTGAAGACATACCGCAGCTCGCCGAAGCGTTTACGAAAGCGGCGGCCGAGCGATACAACTTACCGCTGCGACAGGTGGGCCAGAGTGCGTTGCGACGTCTCGTCGATTATGACTGGCCGGGTAACGTTCGCGAGTTGAAGAACACTATTGAGCGCGCTGCAATCATGGCCGAAGGCGAAGAGCTGCGCTCGCAGGATCTGCCCGAGGAAATTATACCGGGTTCGGAAAAGCGGCCCTTGGCGCAGAACACCGAAACCGAGGGCGGATTGCACGTACCGTTCACTGCGGAGTTTCGCGAAGACCGCCGGGAATTTGAGCGCCGTTACATCAGCCGCTGTCTCGAGCATACGCACGGGAACGTCACGAAAGCTGCGGAAATTCTCGGGATGCACCGTCAGTCGTTGCAGCATAAGCTGCGGCAACTTGGACTCGGCCGGCGGTATGTGTCGGTTGGCGGTGATTCTCAAGACGGCGATCAGTGACCAATATATGTCCGACGAACTTCAGTTTGTCTCCGAACACTTTGCCGCAAACGACAAGCTGAAGCTTGTAGAACATCCTGTCGAACATCTTGTCGGACAAAGGGAAGACGTATGAAAGCACGGATTGACGCCATCATTCACCGTGAACAGGCGGAATACCTCGATCAATTAATCCCACAGAACGATTTATTGCTGCGAGAGATGGAGCAAT
>JBKPNP010000167.1:0-1836 GCA_046732775.1 Acidobacteriota bacterium | reverse complement strand
AATGTAGCCCTCCATAACTGTCGGACTTCTGCCCCCGCTCTCAAAAAAAATCAGACTGAAATGCGGATCCGGCGCATCAAACGCTCTGTCGTCGGCCTCCAGATTTTTGCCGAAAAAATTGTGCAACTTTTTCGAACAGCGTGCGTGGAAAACACGGTGTTCGACGCAAGTTTGCTGTTAATAACAAGAACATTAGTTTCGTTTCTCTCGTAAGAGACTGCGATTATTCCGGTGGGTCGGACGTGTGTGCCGGCATCCCATCCAAATTTTAATACTTCCCGCAGTTGCCAGTTAGTCCTAGGAGGAATCATGAAAGCGCCCTATCTCGCATTTGCGCTCGTAGTTTGCGCACTTCCTGCCACGTCGAGTGTTTACGCTCAAGCGCCGGCCACGACCGGACAGAGCGCCGACGCTTCAATCAGCTCGAATCGCGCCCTCGGCGAGGTGAAAGTGATTGATAAAGCTGCCAGGCAGCTAATCATCAAAACTGACGCCGGTTCGTTGGTGAACGTCGTTCTCAGCGACGCGACCTCTTACATGCGCGTGGCGCCCGGCGAAACGAATTTAACGAACGCCACCAAGATTGCTTTCACGGACGTCGCCGAAGGCGATCGCGTGCTGGCGATGGGCAAGGTTTCCGACGATCACAAAACGGTTCCCGCGCGGACGGTGATCGTGATGACGAAAGCCGACATTGCCAAGAAGCAGGAAGCCGAACGGGCTGAATGGAAACGTCGCGGAGTGGTGGGCATCATCACCGCGCTCAAACCCGAGACCAAAGAAATAACCATTACCAGCCGAACCATGGCGGGGCCGCAGACGCTGACTATTCCGGTCACGGAAAAGGTTGAGCTGCGACGGTATGCGCCTGACTCGATCAAATTTGCCGATGCCCAAACTGCGAAATTCGACGAACTGAAAGTTGGCGATCAACTACGAGCGCTGGGCGAACGTGACACGGCCGGTACGGCGTTCACCGCTGAGAAAGTGGTGACGGGTTCGTTCAAGTCTGTCGCAGGCGTCATCACGGCAATCGATCCGGCAACCGGCGAACTAAAAATTAATGACATGCAAACGAAGCAACCGCTGACGATCGTTGTTAAGCAGGACTCGGTGTTGCGCAAGTTTCCCGCGGCCAGTGAAATGGGCGGCATGATGATGCGGCCCGCTGGCGGCGGTCCGGGTGGCGCACCTGCGGGAGCGCCGGGCGGTGCGCCGGGTGGGCCAGGCGGAGGGCGCCCGGGTGGCGGCGGTGGCATGAATATTCAGGACATGCTGGAACGTTTACCAACTACTACGCTCGCCGACGTTAAAGTAGGGGACACAATTATTGTCTCGAGCACCAAGGGCGCTGACCCCACGCGAGTCACCGCCATCACTTTGATTTCCGGCGCCGATACGCTTTTGAACATGCTGGCTGCTCGCCAACAGCAGGCCGGACAAGCGCCCAATCCTTCAGCCGGGCTGGGCAGCGGCGTTCAGTTTGGTATTGGCTTGCCATAACTCTCTAGTGAAAAGGTCGACATCCGATCTGCACGACAAGCTGAAGCTTGTCCAACATTTATTTTTAAGACTCGCATAGCTACATACACTCGGGTCATAGCTTGAATCTTTAGGTCGAATCATGAACGTCTTCAAAAAACTTATGCGGCAAACCCTGGCTGTCGCCACCGTCTTTATCTTGTGTGCCATGGTTTCCTTTGCTCAGTCACGCGGAACATTGCGTGGTGTCATTAAGGATGAACTGGGCGCGACCATCGTTGGGGCCACCGTCACGCTGACGGATGCAGCCGGTGCCGAAAAAACTGCGACGACTAACGGCGAAGGCGCCTATGT
>JBKPNP010000166.1:0-1958 GCA_046732775.1 Acidobacteriota bacterium | reverse complement strand
AAATTCGCTGTCGACGGGAATCTTCCGTATGGCACGCTGACCGAGTCCCAGCGTGATGACCGCTTTCTCGATCGAGGAGTGAGCGTGCTCAGAAATATACACACGCAGCAGAGGCAGATCGGTGCGACCACTCATTCCTTCCTCGCGAATGCGTTGCTCCACCCCTTCGCGCGCGGCGGCGATGGCGTGCATGCTGGAAACAGAGGCGGTGTCGTAGATGATGCCGGTCATGCCGGGATCGAGCCCCATCATCTGACGCAACCAATCAAGCGTGACTTCTTCGAGCTCGGTTGACGCAGGCGAAGTGCGCCACAACATCGCTTTGTTGTCGAATGCAGCGCTGAGCAGCTCGCCGAAGATTCCCGGTGCAGAAGTGGAGGTTGCAAAGTAAGCAAAAAATGAAGGGTGGTTCCAATGCGTTAGGGCGGGAACCACGAGACGATCGACATCGGCGATGATCTGCGACATCGATTCGCCTTTTTCCGGGAAGGTAGCAGGAAGCTGAGCCTTCAGGTCTCCGGGTTCGATCTGAGACAAGACGGGCAGCTCTTCGACGCGCTCAAGGTAATCCGCCACCCAATCGATCAATTCGTGACCGAACCGGCGAAAGTCTTCGTTACTCATATCGCCGAGTGCGGGTGAAAATTGTTTTCCGGCGTCGGTCATCGCGCGCAGTCTAGATTGAAAAGTGAAAAGGCGAAAGCCCGAAGGATTATCTGAACACGTCTTTTAACAGTCCGTAAAATAGCAGCAGTGAAAATAGTATTGTCACCCCACCGATGATTCGGGTCAGCGGACGTCTGACGCTGCGCGGTAACACTCGAAGAAAAAAGCCGCCCATGAAAGCGCTCATGAAATCTGACCAGACGAAGCACGCCACGCCCAGGAGAAAGATGGTCAGGACGAGACCTGCAATGAAAAGATTGTCTGACATTGTTAATGTTGAATTTCGCGTCAGTAGATCGACCGCATTTCGATCTCCGTTGGCAGGTGGGAATGAATTCGCATGTAGAACTGACTTGGGAAACGTTATCTCGCCATAGCTGCCTCAAAAGTCTGGATCAGATACCTGACACCGAAGGTGTTAAAAATCTCTTCAGACTCTTGAGCACAGCCTTCCGACAAATATGTTCATTATCGCGCGCTGGTCGAAAACGATCAGCACCGTCAGGCGGTCTTGTTCTTTTCGTCGAAGATCATCGGCTCCCAGAGCTCAACCTTGTTGCCATCCGGGTCCATGATCCATGCGAATTTGCCGTTCTCATGCGACTCGGGTCCCTGGATAACGTCTATTCCCTCGCCGCGCAGCTGCTCAATTAGTTCCGCAAGGTTATCAACCCGATAGTTGATCATGAAGGAAGAATCACTGGGGCTAAACCACTTGCTGTCCTTTCCGGCGAGGTGCCACACGGTAAGACCCTGGTCTTCCGCCTTGTCGTCCGGCCATCTAAGGACTGCGCCGCCCCACTCCGCCAGCGGCATGCCCAGGTGCTTCTGATACCACGCTGCCAGCGCGGCGTTATCTCCTTTACACTTCAAGAAAACTCCGCCGATTCCAGTAATTTTTGCCATCGTTTGCTCCTTAACTAGTTAAACCTTCTGAATTGTTCGAGCGCTCAATCTTTACAGGTGCGCTCGGGTTGGCCGAATAGGCTACTCGATCCGTTTCGCTGTAGGCGAGCCCTGACCGATAGCGACGGGATGCGAGAGTCAACTCACGGGCTGACTTGAGCTGAGCATCCGCTCGCTACCGCTCACGGTTCTGCAATGGGTAAGACGACTGGAGCGAGAGGCCGCTTAGAAAATCCACCGGCAGTTGCATGCAACTCAACCCGCCTGATTTGTGATTTAGACACCGCTACAGCGAAGCAGTAATACGCCATATCGGTTGTTCCTCCATAGCCGGGAGGAAAGGTTTTCCCTCGGATCTCACAGAGCAGAGTGTTGTCACGGAGAGC
>JBKPNP010000165.1:0-1878 GCA_046732775.1 Acidobacteriota bacterium | reverse complement strand
AATGCGATCCAACGTTCGCAAACTAACAGTTTGCGTTACTAAATATGAATCGCATTGTCTTGACATCGTTTGGCGCGGTTTCTATAGTTCACGCGAATCATGACTAACTCCTGCTATTACCCCAGCTGTCATTGCACCTCGTGCGTCTGGTGTTCCAGAACGCGATCGGGGAAGCTTTGGCAGCGTGGTCAGCAAATGAGTTAGTAGCCAACGCAGCAAAAGTTTCAAAAGCCGGTCGCGATCCTGAGGTAGGAATCGCGACCGGCTTTTCGTTTTTTGAGCGCAACCGTCGTGAGATGGTGGCCTGACTTGAGTGGCAACGTAGCATCCATGACTGACGGGCTACTGCCCCAGCGTGGACGGCGCCCCCCTCGCTCGAGTTGAGTAGGCGTCGCGCTTCAATTATTGAGTCGTTGGCTCTGACGGTAGTGAGGTCGATCAGGCCCGTGGCGCTGCAGGAGGCGACGTGGCACGGGGCATATCCCGACAGTGATGGAGGGCTACGCTAAGCACAACCATGGTGGGTCGATACGGGTGCTCAAATGTCAGCCTCCTGCTTGAGTAGCAACGTAGCCCTCATGACTGTCGGGCTACTCCCCCAGCGCAGACAGCGCGGTTGCAGGTAGGCGACGTAACCCGACAGTGATGGACGGCTACGCTAAGGACAACCGTCGTGGGTCGCAGACATCGCATGTCAGATCAAGTTGAGACCAGCTGCAGTTGAATTACAGAGCTCGAAAGGAACGTAGTCATGCCGGGAACCGAAGCTCAGCAAGCGTTGCCATCGTTATCAAACGAAGAGATATCCCGTTACAGCAGACACTTGATCATGCCCGAGGTTGGACTTGAAGGGCAGCGCAAGTTGAAGGCTGCGGCCGTGCTGTTGATCGGAACGGGCGGCTTGGGCGCGCCTTCAGGAATGTATCTGGCAGCGGCGGGCGTTGGCCGACTGGGGATCGTCGACTTTGATGTCGTTGAGTCGTCAAATCTGCAGCGCCAGATCATTCACGGAACTGCGGACATCGGACGGCCCAAGATCGAATCGGCACGCGATCGTCTCCGCGATATCAATCCGCACATCGAAATCGAAACGCACGAGAGCCGTTTGACCAGCAGCAACGCGCTGTCACTGTTTGCAAACTACGATATCGTCGTCGATGGCACAGACAATTTTCCCACTCGTTACCTTGTGAACGACGCCTGCGTGTTGCTTCACAAGCCGAACGTGTACGGATCGATTTTTCGATTTGAAGGGCAGGCAAGTGTCTTCTGGTCCGACGCGCCCGATGGTGGCGGCCCTTGTTACCGTTGCCTGTATCCGGAACCACCGCCGCCGGGCCTGGTGCCCAATTGTGCGGAGGGCGGCGTGCTCGGTGTGTTGCCGGGAATCGTCGGCACTATTCAAGCAACGGAAACTATCAAACTGATCCTCGGGGCCGAGCACACGCTCGTGAATCGACTGCTCGTATTCGATGCCTGGCAAATGAAGTTTCGCGAGTTTAAGGTGCGGAAGGATCCGAACTGTCCCGTATGCGGTGAGAACGCGACTATCAAAGAACTGATCGACTACGAGGAGTTTTGTGGATTGCGCACTCCGGTGGAGCAACCGCGAGAAGCCCTGGAAGAGATTACTGCCGGCGAACTTCGGCAACGGCTCGAGGCGAATTCGAGTATCCAGGTAATCGACGTCCGCGAGCCGTTCGAGTACGAGATCGCGCGCATCGAGGGAACGAAGTTGATTCCGCTGGGCCAGGTAGTGGCGCGCATGAACGAGATCGATCCATCGCGGGAAACTGTGTTGCATTGCAAAGCGGGAGTTCGCAGCGCGATGGCGATTGCGTCACTAAAAAAAGCAGGCTTTCCCGGCCGGCTGCTCAA
>JBKPNP010000164.1:0-2605 GCA_046732775.1 Acidobacteriota bacterium | reverse complement strand
CGTGCGCCACTCTACTTGTCCCCCGAAGGGGACTTTCGCGTTCGACTTGCATGTCTGAGGCACGCCGCCAGCGTTGATTCTGAGCCAGGATCAAACTCTCGTTAGAATTTGTCTCTGGAACATCATCTCGTACTGGTTGTTCGTTCAGTATCCGATAATGACTCTTCTGCAGAGTTTTGTACGCGAACTTTATCGTTCGTCGTCTTGACTCTCAAAGTTCATTGATATGGACACGCTCTATCTAGTTTTCAAACATCAATTCCAAATTGTATTTGGATTGCCTTACAGACTGAAAAACTTCGTCTCAAGCAAACGGGGACTTTACCCCAATCCCGGAGGACTGTCAAGCGACCTACGCTATTCGTGCGAATGTTATTTTTCGCAGACAAAAACGCCCGTCGCGCCGGCTAACTCTGGACGCAAAATCGTGACAGATTCTCGCCGTCCGGCTAGCAATTTGCCGGCTTCAAAGCCGACAAAAGCCGTGAAGGCACGGCTGCTTGCTCATGATGTTTTCAAAATACCAACTCACCTGCTTGCTTGCGTGAGGCCCGCTTGTTAGGCGGGTTTAAGATGCAGCCTCACTGAATTTGGTTGGCAGTTTTGATGTTCCGCAGAAGTAAAAACAGCTCCGGCAATTGGCGACGTGAGAACTGCGGAACCATTCGTCCCGCGCTAAACTTTTCGACAAACTCGCGGTGCTGCGAAGAAGGTTCTTCATCGCCGGAAAAGTAAAAAGCCGAGACTCGTGGCAGTGCGCGCCTCGCGGTTGACTTTATTTTTTGCTGATCAGAACGCGCCACCATTATGAAAAATTCCGGCGTCAGATATTCACCGAAGCTATTGCCTTCAATAAAAACTCCCGGCGCATTCACGCGCGCGACAATCCGCCGAATTCCCTCTCCGACTTGGCTGTCGGTCGCGATCATCCAGTGAACATTGCTCGCGCCTGAGTCCCAGTAATGACCAGTATCTTTACCCGCGGAATAAGTTTCATCGCGACCGGAACGAATGACCGCTTCGTCGCCTAGCAGTTCGCTCACGCAACAAGCCGCAGGGTCTTTTCCGCAGGAACGATAATGTCCGCGCGTTGTCTTGATCGCTTCCCAACCGGGGAATGCGCGAAGCAACTCGCACATCAACGTCGTCTTACCCACGTCTGACGTCAGCCCACCCACACCAACAATCAACGGCCGCGTTTTTTCCTGAGACACGCTCACACTTACTTCTTCTTTTTGTCTTTTGTGACGTTCGGCGCGGAGACTTTCAAATACCCGCGCGCGTCTTTGTAAACGCCATACTGCACGTCATTGATTTGACCATTCTCATCCTGAACTCGGATTGTGAACGTCTTGTTGTCGGGTTTGCCTTCAATGCGGCACGGCAAATAGCCCTTCAAGTCCGGGCTGCGGTAGGCGGTGTAATGCTCCTGGTCGCGCTTGTCGTAACCGAGCACGTAGATGCGATCAAAATCCGGCTCGCCGACGGTGTGCGCCTGATTCGAGCTGCTCTTCTCGAGAATTACCCAACTCCCCGGCTTAGCTTCTTTCGCCGCGTCTTTGCTCTTTGTGCCATCCGTTTCGCTCGAATCGCCGTCGAGCCGTTGCCACGCGACGAACTCGCGACCTGTTCGATAGAAGATGATGTCACTCGGCACCGTCAGCTCAACCTGCTTGCCATAAATCCATCCGGCCGGTGCCGGCGAACTCGTGTTGGACAAACGAACTTTGTACCAGAGCTCGTTGTCCTCTTCGGGCTCGTTTTCGTTATCACCCGCTTTCGCACCGCGGTTATTTCCGGGTTGCGCACTGCCGGCTTTCGGCGCCGTGTCGCTTTCAATTGCCTCCGACGATTTAGGTTTCGGAACCCGTTTCCAACTGACAATCTCAAAACTCGAGCCGCTGTCGAGGCGCATCATGATGTTCTCATTGCCAGTGCGATCGGGACTCAAACGTAAGTTTGAACTCGCACGCAACTGGCCGGAAGCCTGTGCCGGAATGCCCTTATCCTCGTCGGCCAATTTCTTCGACGCCTGCAGGACATCATCCGGCATCACGTTACGAGATTCGATCCAGCCTTCCGTGCTGTCCTCGTCATGCGCCTGCACCCGCAGCCAGCGTTCTTTCTTGGTGTTATCGGTAGGATCCTGGACGTCTTGTGAGTCCAAAATATCAACCGCATCGCCACGGTTTACTTCCAGCAGATCGGCCGCCACCACTGCGGTCGAACTTCGTATTTGGGCGCGCCGCGCAACCACCACTCCCGTATCGCTCTGCTTCGCCAAAGTCTTACACCCCTGCGTTAGCAGCAGCGGACTGATCAATGCGAACGCACTAAACACAAGTATTAACTTGCTCTTGATCATAGCTATCATTAATTCTTCAAATAGGTTTGATTGAAATTATTTCTTATATCCAATACAGCCAAGCAGCTTGCGTTGACTCTGGTTGAGATTCGCAGCCGGCGCCCATTTGGTCGGACCTGAACCGGACGTTTGCACAATTCCATATGCAGAAAAGATCTCGTTGAAATTGATTTTCGCAGGGCGCTCCAGGTAGTCCGGCGCAAACGAGTGCAAACCTTCGGGCTCACTCAGCAGCTTGAT
>JBKPNP010000163.1:0-5273 GCA_046732775.1 Acidobacteriota bacterium | reverse complement strand
TCAGTTCTGCTTCCGCAGGTGATAGCGATGCCCGAACCAGCGACGCTTTAGCCTGTCGCGTGTGGAAAGACGAACTCGCTGGCTTGTGTTTGCGTCACGAGCCAGCAGGAACGAAATCGAATAGCCGTCAGCTGTCCAACCGTCCGGCGAAAACTTCACCGGTAAATCAATCGCGGACGCGTAGGAATCTTCTTTCGCCCATATCGAATCCGAGACTTGCTCGCAGCGCAGCAGATAATGCTCGATGCCTGTGAACACGCTGCGCCAGTAGCCGCCGTATAGAGTTTTGTAGACGACTCCTCCTACCTCAACGTAGACGCGATTGCCGGCGATGATCTTGTAGTTCACCCGACCGAGCAGGTCGAAAACCTTGGTTGCGTCTCGGGCATCCGGCGTTAAGCTTTGGGTAGGCGCAGCAGATGCGGGAGCAAAGTCGTCATCATTTCTCCACGACTCAGGCTCATATCGAGGCAGCGGTTCGAATTGCTTTTTCTGATCCATCGGATTACCGGCACGTACAGTTCGTCGGCGGTCATGCGTTTCCGTATTGGAAATTCAAATCGTCTGGTTTGGGGGCCACTATCATAGTCCTACTCTTCACCCTGTCAAAGAAAAATTCGGGAACCTCCCAGGAGAGCGCGCTCCTTCGGGTTTGTCTTGCCGTATCTTCTTGGTTATTCTGCGGGTGAATACTTTAGCGAACCAGGGGGTGTGCGGTGCTTATTTCTCTAGCGTTATCCCTTTGCCTCCATGCGGCCATCTCCTCCGGGCCGGCTCCCAACCCAGCGCCTGTCGTTCAACGTTCAGCGCTGACCGGCGTTTACCGCATCGACATTCCCGCGAGCGACAAGCTGTATTCGGTGGTAGCTGGAGCTTCCAGCCGCGTTCCGTTTGGTGAGCAACAACGCTTCTTTATCGATCTGGCGGTCAGACTTACACCGCCGGATCTGCTCGCGATTGAACAACAGGGCCGGCGCATCAGTCTCGGGTCATCTCGCGCGCCGCGTATGACGTTTCTTGCGGATGGGGTCATGCAAACCACACGTGCCGCTGATGGTCATCCCGTTCGCGTGAAGTTCTCAATTGAGAACGAACGCTTGGTGTTCACGTCTGCCGGACGCGTCGAGGACAACTTCACGATCCTTTTTGAACCGCTCGACAACGGTAAACGCTTGCGCGTGGTGCGAACGCTGACTGCCGAAGCACTCGATCAACCGCTAGTAATCCGCACTATCTACAACAAAATTTCAGAGGTGGCGGACTGGGAACTTTACGGTGAATCGCAATTGGCAGCAGTTCCACCTGACAACACCCAACCTGAGCGTCCCACGATTGCGCGCGGAGACCGCGTAGCCACGTCCGCCCCCGATGCATTGCGCGACGCGCTGGGCGAATGGATTCGTGCAACTAACAATCGCGACATCGAGAAGCAGATGTCGTTTTACGTCCCCCGCCTCAAAGCCTATTACCTTACTCGCAATACGCCGCGAGAATTTGTGCGCGACGAGAAGGCGCGTGTATTTGCGTCGGCCTCGGTTATCGACATCCAGGCAGAAGAACCGGAAATAATTTTTCAGGATGACGGACGCACGGCGGTGATGCGTTACCGCAAGAAGTATCGCATCGTGAATGGGCGGCAGAGCCGGCGCGGCGAAGTCATTCAGGAGTTACGCTGGCAACGAGTTGGTGATGAGTGGCGCATATTTTCCGAACGCGACATTCGGGTGCTGTAACCAGTCATTGCATCGGCCGTTCAGAGTTTTGTTCAATTGTTTGTGATTCAGCAGTTGGCATCCTATTCGCCTGTCGATCTAAGAAGCATACTTTCGCGCGCGCCGCGCATCTCCTCTAGTTGAGCGTAGTCTTGCCGAAAGTTTTGTTATTGAGTCGGGGGGTCGAGCGGTGCAGTTAAGAAAAAAGGACGTCGTATTTTTAGTTTGGATATCGGTGCTGGCCGTTGCCTTTGCGGCCGCCGTTATCGCGCCTCGCTGGCGCCGTTCGGCAGATAATAATCCGATTACGCGGTTGCTTCCGGGTTTAGTGCGGCCGGAAGAAACGTGGACGACCGCCGCGGAGAAAGTAAAGGAAGATCGTGGCGAACCCGTCGGCCGAGCGGCTAAAGTAGATACGCCTTCGCAACTACGCCACTACAGCGATACCCGGCTGTTCCTCGCCACCCAGGTAGCCGAGGTAGCCGAACATGACGTAAGCACGCCGCAGGACTTCGTCGATCTGGCGGCTATGATTAACCGCAACGAGCTGGTTCAACTCCAACCCTTCACTGAAAATTACATCCTCTTTGGCGTTGGTGGCAGCGCTGATAGTTTGCCGTTTTCACGTTATCAGAACGGGAAGAGCGTCAGTGTTTACAACGAAGCCGGCTTGCGTCAGGAATACGCTCAACTGGCGCAGTCGCAAGCAGACTTTGAAAACCAGACCGCGTCGTTAAAGACTGAGCTGAGCAAACTGAAGCGAAAGGATCGCAAGCAGCGCGCACAGCTGCAGACACAACTGACCGCGGCAGAACGTGCATTGAAACTCGATCGCGAGAACAAAGCCGAGCTCGATCGTTACTACAATGACGAGGAGACGCGGCGCCGGCTGTTTGCGGATTACGAATTGTTATCGCAAATCGGGACGAAGCTCGCCGGGAAACCTTTCGACGTTAACGACGCCAGCACACGCCGCCAAATGAAGCAGCGTTTGCTCAGTTCTCTACGACCGGAAGCGTTGAGGGTAATGGATGAGATTGCGGCGTCTTACCGCGCGAAGTTTAATCGACCATTACCAATCACCTCGCTGGTTCGCCCCGATGAATACCAACTCGAACTGAGCAAGACGAATCCCAACGCCACGCGCATCGAAACCCCTCCGCATTCGACGGGGCTGGCCTTCGATATTCTTTATCGTTTCATGAACGCAGCCGAGCAGGCGCATGTGATGTCGGAGCTGGCGCGGTTAAAAGACGAGGGTCGGATCGAGGTGCTGCGTGAAAATCGCGATCATTATCACGTGTTCGCGTTTATCGACGGCGCGCGGCCGCAACAACAGTTTATCGCTGCGGCGCTTGGGGAAGTTCGACCAGGAAAGACGACTGCGGTGGCGGCGGCGAACAGCGCAAAGACCGTAGCGCATCACGCGAAGCCACTCGCCAGCAAATCCAAGCGCATTAAAGCCGCAACCACTGCTAAAACGAAACGCGGCAAAGCCGCAAACGCGCGAACCAGTTCAAAGCGCGCGCGTCGCCGGTAATGCGATTTTTGGAGGGCGGTGACCTGTCACCCTACTCAAAAAGTCAGGCTGATCTCACAAACCGAAATACTGGGTAGCTCACCGCCAACAATAGAAGTGCGTAGATGCTGTTTCGCGTGTCACTCGCAATCGCTCCGGCGAGAAACAGTACCGAGCCGATCAGCGCGAGCGCCGTCGTCCAGGGGTAACCCCACGCGCGATACGGCCGTTGCTTGTCAGGCTCACGGCGTCGCAACACGAAAACAGAAATGAACGAGAGGGTATAATTCGCGACGAAGAAAAACGCGAGGATGGTTATCACTCTTTCGAACGTTTGTCCGAACACGATGAACAGTACGGCGATCCCTGTGCTGATGGCCAACGCGACAGCCGGAGTGCCACCTTCGTTGACTGCCGCGCCGCGATTCGCAAAGAGTCCGTCGCGGCTAATGGCGAACAATACGCGGCTAGCCATCAAATGGTAGGCGTTGATCGCGCTCAGCATTGAAAGGATCGTCAACACCAGAAAAACCGTGTTGCCGTGACGGCCAAAAACGACCTGTGCCGCCGCGCCCGCCGCAAAGTCTTGTCCGGCGATTTGCGAGATCGGGAGTACGTAAAGCAGCGCCAAATTTACCAACAGGTAGATTGCGATGATCGTTAGCACGCCGCTGAAGAGTGCACGCGGTACCTCGCGCCCGGGATCGGTGACTTCTTCCGAGAAGTAGATCACGCCGCTCCAGCCGTCATAGGTATAGATCACGCTCTGCAACGAAAGAACGATCGCGGTGAACCAACCCATAGTTGCGGGCGTCGCAAGAGTCTCAGGATTAACGAACGAGCCGCCGCTACCAAACAGGAATGCGGCGCCGATGAGGATGAGAAATGCCACCGTCTTCATCAGGCTGGTGAGGTTTTGGGTAGTGCTACCCCAAACTACGCCCCGCCACTGCAACGCCGCGAATACCAGCGCGACCATCACGGCGATTGCCGCTCCCGCGCCCGCGATCTTAGGCCACAGGATTCCTGCGAATTGCCCAATTAGCAAGGCGACCGCCGCCGTGGCGCCGCAAGTGGAAATCCAGTCGCTCCACCCGACAATGAATCCGGCGTACTCACCCAGTGCATAACGCGCAAACACGTACTGACCACCGGACTTCGGCAGCATCGCCCCCAACTCAGCCAGCGAGATCGCGCCCAGCAGGGCATAGAGTCCGCCGAGGATCCAGACGCCAAGAAACAGCCAGGGATGAGGAAGGTTTTGCGCGATGCTTCCGGGTGCGCGGAAGATGCCAGCGCCGATGGTGTTACCGATGATTACTGCGATGCCAAAGCCTACGCCCAGTACGCGCAACAGCCGGCCGGATTTGTTAGTGGCAGACTTACTCCGTTCGATTGAAGAAACGATGAACCTCCAGCGGGCCGATTATGCTAATCAGCTCACGCGCAGCGTATTCTTTAGTTGAGTTTCATTTTGATAGGAAACGTGGAATATGCAGTCTTGCCCTGCCCAACGAATTCGCCGTCTACGTAGTCCTCAATCGTGATCTCTATCCAACCGTAAAGCGCCAGTTTCCGGTGCGAGCGATCATACCCCCACTCTCCGGAACTCACGTCCGATTGCCAGAATCCGTTGCCGTGTATGACAACTCGCAGGCTCGTCTCTACCTGATTTATTTCCGAAGTAATAAGCCAATCGCCCTGTGGATTGAAGGAATCGGCAGTGATCTCGTTGCCGGAGTTATCCGCTTCGATGGTGGGTGCTTGAGTGGGATTCATGGTCGGCGACACTTGCGAATCCACCGGATCCGGTGAAGGTTGCACGACGGGGTTTGGGTTCGGCATCGCCCAGAGAATCAAGAGGAGAATAACCCCGAGCGCACCGACACCAAGCGTGCCGATCAAGCCGAGGATCAAGCAGCTGTTTTTTCCACCCGTCTTAGCGACCGGCTGAGGTTGATAACGCACCTCTCCGAATTGACGTTCGATGGCGGCGATCAAACGCTCACAATCGTGGTTGAAGTCACCGTCGGTTATTTCAA
>JBKPNP010000162.1:0-1517 GCA_046732775.1 Acidobacteriota bacterium | reverse complement strand
TGGCGCGGCGTGCTATCGAGCCGGTACTGCCCGATGAGTCAGTTTTCCCTTACACGCTTCGCATCGTGTCAGACATCACGGAGTCGAATGGTTCATCATCGATGGCCAGCGTTTGCGGCGGCATTCTGTCGCTGATGGACGCGGGTGTTCCGTTGAAAGCGCCGGTTGCCGGCGTGGCGATGGGGCTGGTGATGGAAGGTAACAAGTACGCAATCCTGAGTGATATCGCCGGCGCTGAAGACCACTACGGCGACATGGACTTCAAGGTGACGGGAACCAAGGAAGGTATCACGGCACTGCAGATGGACATCAAGATCGGTGGCATCAATGCGCAGATCATGGCCGAAGCACTCGAGCAGGCAAAGAAAGGTCGCCTGCATATTCTGAGTGTGATGGAGCAAGCCATTGCTGAACCGCGCGCTGACATTTCGGCGCATGCACCCCGGATCATTCAAATCAAGATCAATCCTGACAAGATTCGCGACGTCATCGGACCAGGCGGCAAGATGATTCGTGCGCTCGTTGAAGAAACCGGCGCCAAGATCGATGTCTCAGACGACGGCACGATCTCCATTGCCACGGCCAGCGGTGAGGCTGCCGAAGCCGCAGTTGCGCGTATTCGCGGTATTACGGCAGAAGCGGAAATCGGTCAGACATACATGGGAACCGTTTCGCGAATCGTCGATTTCGGCGCGTTCGTTGAAATTTTCCCTGGAACTGACGGCCTGCTGCACATTTCAGAAATTGCGGACCGACGCGTTAAAGATGTCCGCGATGAATTGAAGGAAGGCCAGCAGATTTTGGTGAAGTGCATCGGCAAGGAAGGCAATAAGATTAAGCTTTCCCGTAAAGCGGTGCTGCGCGATGAGGATCGCAAGGCCGAGGCTGCTGGCGCCGGTGATTCAGTGACCGCACACGACACTGAATAGTCTGTGATGCAGGCATCCTCGTTTGCCTGAGGCTGATAGTTTTGCCCGGATCTTCAAGTTTGAGATCCGGGCACGTGATTCAGTCAGAGGAGGTTTGGTCCCGCGCAAACCTCCTTTTTTATTCAGTTTAGAACTCCTCAAAGCCTCGCTTGAAATTGGAATCGTATCTTCATTAGGCATCTTTCCCTATCACCAGCGAAAGCCCCGACGCTCCTGCAATCGCAACGCAGCCTTTGCTGGTCTACCGTCTAAAAAGTTTAAACGATGTGAACCTTTTCCAGTTCGTTAGCTGGAGAAGATCCGAGGGAGGGACTTCAAACCAATGATGAGTCGAGCTTTTCGTCCAATTGCTGCGACACTCGCCATCTTGCTTGTGACCGGCGCGCCTTCACACGCTGCGCCCGTGGCCATTAGCGAGGTGATACAAGTACTCGGCAGCTATCAGAATCCTCCAGAGCTTCGGCTCCGCAGTGTTTCCCAAAACTCAAATTCAGCAGTTGACGAAGGTGAGGGTCCCTCGCCTGTAGCCACGACCGCCGAGCAATCGGCAGCGGGCACGGTTGCGGACGTTCCCGAATCGGGTAGTGG
>JBKPNP010000161.1:0-3381 GCA_046732775.1 Acidobacteriota bacterium | reverse complement strand
GCTGCTTCACACTGGTTGACGTGGGCGCTGGGCGCGTTGGCGGTGGAGAACGCATTCGGTTTGGTCAAACTTCCACGCTGGTGCCGGAACGTTTGGCTCGGCCTGGCGGCGGTGGTTGCAGCTTCGGCAACGTCAATGATTTTGCCGAACACGCAAAAGGACACCGTGCCCCACACGCTCGCCTGGATGCTGATGCACCCGGTGTGGGGACTGGGCTTCTTCATCCTCGTGAATCGCGCTGTGCAAGCTGAACAAACGTGGGCAGCCAATCGACGCAAACGTCGCCGAACGATCGGTGGCTTTAACTTTAATAAGCTGGTTCCGCGGTTAGTGGGAGCGGCGGCGTTTATAGGCGTGTCGTCTTATTCGCTTTACCTGACGCACGAGCTTGTGATCATGCAGTCGTATTCGTTCACTAATCATAGCTGGCACCCGGTGGTGAACACGCTAATCATCGTCGTGCCCGCGACCGTGGCGTTTGCCTGGTTGTTTTATTGGTTCTGTGAGCGACCGTATATGAGGAAAACGGAAGGCAGCAGACAGAAGGCAGAAACCAGACTGGAGAAAGAGCGGGGGCAAGCCCGCCTTCCTGAACCTGAGCTGTTCGCAGTTGACCTACCAATCGCCGATTGAACGGCTCACAAGTCAGCACTAGTTCGCGAGCTAAATAACCTCTAAGGTGAGGAAGGGGGCCTGCCCCCGCTCTTACACTTCACACCAGCTCATAAGTAGCGACGCTGGTCGGCGTTTCGAAACATCTCACTTTGTAAATCTGCACCCGGTCGTCTCCAACTTTCGACGCCACGCGTTCCAAAACATACTTCGCCAAGTTTTCGGCTGAGGGCTGAAGTTCAACAAAAGGATCGAGCTCGTTGATGTTGCGATGATCGAGATACTGCACCACTTCGTCTGCCGCCGCTTTCAACTCCACGAAATCAACCAGCAAACCAATGTTGTCGAGTTCTCTGCCCCGCGCGTAAATCTCAATGCGATAGTTGTGACCGTGCAGGTTTTCACACTTCCCTTTGTAGCCGCGCAACTGATGCGCGCTCGAGAAGTTTCGTTCAATCATTACTTCGAATTGTCCTGCCATTAACCTTTACTCTCCCCTGCTCTCTTCCATTTGCTTACGGAGGCTGAGCGGTCGCATGTCTGTCCAAACTTCCTTTATGTACTCAAGACATTCTGCTTTTGTGCCCTGCTTCCCTGCGTCATTCCAGCCGGATGCAATCTCCCGATCGGCCGGCCAGATCGAGTACTGCTCTTCCTGGTTCACAACCACCCGATAAACCCTCCGGTCTTCTTCTTCATCTGAACGCATCAAGAAATTCCTTTCGTTGAAAGAGGCTTAGCGCGCTACGGCCGCGTGGGTTTCGAACATCTGTCTAACCTCGCGAATGTCCGAGGTGACGCGACACTGCGGCAGACTCTTCAAAAACAAGCGACCATAGCTTTTCGTTTTCAACCGCGGGTCAAGCACCGCCAGCACGCCGCGATCGGTCGTGCTTCGAATCAGTCGTCCGAGACCCTGCTTCAAACTGATGATTGCCTGCGGCACGCTGTATTCAAAAAAGCTCGACCCGCCTTCGTCTTCGATATACCGCTGGCGCGCCGCTACCACCGGATCAGTCGGCACCGCAAACGGCAGCTTATCAATAATCACACAGGACAACTGTTCGCCGCGTACGTCAACGCCCTGCCAAAAACTGGAGGTGGCAAACAGCACCGCGTTCCGCGTTTGGCGAAACTGCTCGAGCACGCGCCCCTTCGAAGCACTGCCCTGCAGGAAGCAAGGGTACTCGATCTCCGGCATCGCCAGATCGTAGAGCGACTGCATCCCAGCGAGGCTGGTGGACAACACAAACGCTCGGCCTTCGGTGGCGTTCACGATTTCAATGACTTGTTCTGCCGCTGCTTCAGCCCACTCGCGCGAACGCGGCTCGGGCATCTTCGAGGGCAGATACAGCAACGCCTGACTTTGGTAGTCGAAACTTGATTCGGCAATCAAGTCGGAAGCTGAGTTTAGTCCCAATCGTTCGCGAATGAATGCGAAGTTGCCGGCGCTGGACAGCGTGGCCGAAGTCAGCACGACGGTGTCGATTTTTTCAAACAACTTATCTTCGAGCAGACCGGAGACGTCGATCGGCGAAGCGCGCAGAAAGAACCCGCGTCCGCGTCGTTCCGTCCAGTAAACAAAAGTCTTGTCGCCGCCCGTAACGATGAATTGCAAATCGAACTTTATTTGCCGGATGCGTCTAACGAGACTTTCAATTTCCGGCGGCTTCTCTTTAATAGCGTCGAGCGTCGTTTCCAGACGCGCGAGCGCGCCATCAAGTGCGACGTACAGATCGCCCAGAGCTGTCGATTGCAGTTCACCATCGGAACCCTTTTTGGCGAACGTTCCCGGTACGATTGGAGCTCGACCATCAGCGCCACGCCCTTCACGAAAGCCCATCCAAAAGTTGTCCGCGAAGCGCATGACGCGTGCTGAAGTCTTGGTGACTTCGCGATCAGTTTCGGCGTCTTCGTAAGGCACTGCGCCGACGTCGCGAATCAAGTCGTCGAATTGATAATTCGACACCTGCGTGCCGAAGTATTCAGAAGCGACGTCTTCAATTAGGTGTGCCTCGTCAAGAATCACGGCGGTGTAATCCGGGAGCACGCTGCCGTACATGCTGTTTCGCAAAGCCAGGTCGGCAAAGAAGAGGTGATGATTTACGACGACGATATCAGCGTCGAGCGCGCGTTGGCGCATGCGCGTGATGAAGCAGGCATCGAAGTCGCGGCACTTCTGACCAAGACAAGTTTCCGAGCGCGCATCGACGTGACGCCAGAACGAAAGCGATTCCGGCAGGTTCGAGAGTTCTGCACGGTCACCGGTTTCGGAACTCTTCGACCAATGCAGCACGTCGTCGAAGTAGTCCACTTCGTCTAGTCCGTCGAGCACCGGCGAGTCTTCCGCACGCCCGAGTCTGGTCAGGCAAACGTAGTTGCTTCGGCCCTTCATGTACGCGGCCTTGAACCCGTTAGGCAGTATGCCCTGAAGAAAAGGAATGTCCTTTTCCATTAATTGTTCCTGCAGGTTTTTTGTGCCGGTGGAAATGATTACGCGCCCACGACCGCCGAGCGCAGCTGCAACAGCGGGAACTAAATAGGCGAGGGTCTTGCCCGTACCTGTACCCGCCTCAACGATGAGATGCTTGCGGTTTTCGAACGCGCGCATTACCGCTTCGGCCATGGCAATCTGCCCGGGACGATGTTCGTATTCAGGATGCGCGTTCGCGATTAGGCCGCCGGGGCCGAAGATTTCTTCCATTGGAACTTAAAACCAAATCGGAAAGTCAGGGAGGCAGAATAACATGAGTGAGGATGGATTGAGTG
>JBKPNP010000160.1:0-2549 GCA_046732775.1 Acidobacteriota bacterium | reverse complement strand
GCGAATGTAAACCTCGACTCGATGAACGTCCTCGGACGAACTCACGATTTCATTCCGCTCGGTGCTGAACGTTCGTCGCTCATGGCCGTGGTGCAGGCGGTCGCGCGCGAACACGGCATGCGAGTCTCGCCCGATGCGCGGCCCGAACAGGGATCGTTTTATCGTTCAGACCACTTTCCATTTGCGAAGGTTGGCGTGCCGTCGATTAGTTTGAAAGAAGGGAACGATTACGTCGGCAGGTCGAAGGAATGGGGTGAAGAGCAGTTCAAGGCTTACAACACTGCGCATTACCATCAGCCGTCGGACGAATTTCGGGAGACGTGGGACTTCAGCGGAATGGTGCAGGAGGCGGAGATTGCGTTGGCGATCGGGCGCCGCATCGCGGATGCGCCAGCGATGCCACGCTTCAATGCGAACGACGAATTCGCGAAAACGAAGTGAATAGTAAATAGTCAATAGTGAATAGAGATGGTTACCGCGAGGCCGCTTGAAATCCCGCCGCTATGGAGAATCAAGCATGCGTCCGCACGAGAACCTCAAGGTTTGGAAAAAAGGCAATTCAGTTTGTCAATTGAAATCTATCAGGCCACCGGCGACTTCCCGAAAGATGAGAGGTTTGGTCTCATTTCGCAGTTGCGACGCGCGGCAGTATCTAGACCCGCAAACATTGCCGAGGGTGCCGGTCGAAAGGGCTCCAAAGAGTTTGGCCACTTCCTTTCGAACTCTCAGGGATCAGCTAGCGAAGTTGAGACAGAGCTTTGATAGCAAAACGGCTTGGCTACCTTGAGCAATCGAGATATACCGAGCTGATGTCGTCTCTGGATGAAATTGGCCGCATGATAACGGGGCTATCGCAACACTTGCGCACCAAGTCGCTCTAAAGTTTGAGCCGCAAATCGTTAAGCGTGCGTTGTTGGTCTATGACTGACTGTTTGCAATAGCCATTCATTTCTGGCGTTTAGGGTATCAACTACGCGCCAAAACCTTTCGCGTTATTGAGACTCTGACTATTTACGATTTTCTATTCGCTATTCACTAATGACTTTCTACGTAACCACGCCGATCTACTACGCCAACAGCCTGCCGCATCTCGGTCATCTTTACACGATGGTTGTGGCCGACACGATCGCGCGTCACAAACGCCAGCAGTCCATCGAGACGTTCTTCCTTACCGGCACTGACGAACATGGCATCAACATCGAACGCGCAGCGCAACGCGCCGGCCGTACTCCCAAAGAGCAGGCGGATTACGTTGTCAGTTATTTCAAACGCATGACGTCGGAGTTTCGCCTCGATACCGACCACGGTGGCTACGACATCTTCATGCGCACCACCGAACCGTTTCATTATGAAGGCGTCAGTGAACTTTGGCGGCGTGCTGCCAAAGCGAAAACACCCAAAGGCAACGACGCAATCTACAAAGGCCATTACGAGGGTTGGTTTTGCGCTCCGTGCGCGGCGTACAAAACCGAGGACGAATATTCCAAACCGGAGAACGAGGGCGATCCCCCGCGCTGCCTGATTCATGAGACTCCTCTCGACCGCGTTTCCGAAGACAGTTACTTCTTTCGCCTTTCTGACTACGCCGAGGCGCTGCTCGAGCTTTACGAATCGCGCGCGGACTTCGTGCAGCCCGAGTCGAGACGAAATGAAGTGAAGAGTTTTGTCGGCGGCGGCCTTCAGGACCTTTCCGTCAGCCGGCTGCGAACGTCCGTCAGCTGGGGCGTGCCGGTTCCGGACGATCCTGAGCATACGATGTACGTTTGGTTCGACGCCCTTACCAATTACATCACCGCGATCGGTTTTGGTAACGAACAACAGGAACGTGCTGTCGGCTTTGAGAAATTCTGGCCGGCGCTCCATCTCGTCGGCAAAGATATCCTGCGGTTCCACGCCGTTTACTGGCCTGCGTTTTTGATGGCCGCGGGGATCGAACAACCACGTGCGATCGTCGCACACGGCATGTGGCTCGATCCGAACGGCCGCAAGATGTCGAAAACTCTGGGCAACACCATCGAGCTCGACGTCCTGAACCGCCACTTTTCGATCGACGCCATCCGCTATTTTTGTTTGCGTGAAATGGTTTTCGGCCAGGACGGACGCTTCGGCTACGAAGCGCTGATCGATCGCACCAACAGCGATCTGGCCAGCGGACTGGGAAATCTCTCCAGCCGAACGCTGACAATGATTGCTCGTTACAGCGACGGCGCGGTCGCTTCCGGTTTCATTCCAGACGATAAATTATTGCTGGCAAAGCGCGCCGGCCTGGAAACAGACGAGGCGGGCATCTCCGGATTTCTCGAACACGCGCGCGACCAGTTTCTGCAGCACCTCCAGTCGTTCGCGTTTAGTAAAGCTCTGGAAACCGCGTGGTCGGTTGTCGCAAGAGTCGATAAGATGATCTCGGATGCCAAGCCCTGGGACCTCGCGAAGGATGAACAGCAGAAGCATTCGCTGAACGCCGTGCTGTATCGCGCGGCGGAAACGCTGCGCTGGCTCTGCGTGTTGCTTTATCCGATGATGCCAACGGCCACAACTGAGATTTGGAA
>JBKPNP010000159.1:0-5732 GCA_046732775.1 Acidobacteriota bacterium | reverse complement strand
GGTTACTATCCCCGCGTGGACCAATCCCAAAACGAATTTCTGATTGAGATCGAAGAGCTGGTCGAGCAGATATTTCTGGACGTCGATGGACTGCGCGCAAGGTCCGCCGAAGGCCCCACTCGCCGCGAACAGATCGACAGGATTTTTCGTCACGTTCACAGCGTGAAGGGCTCCGCCGCGTCCTGCGGTCTGGGACTGGTCAGTCAGATCGCGCATGAGTTTGAAAGTCTGCTGGACGAGATCCGATCGGGCCGGGTTGTTATAGATGATGCGCTGACCGAGGTTTGTGAAAGCGCGACCGAGGCACTGCATGAAAGCTTGAGTCTGGCCGCTTCCGGCGTGGTCGAACCGTCACGCCAGGCGCTGTTCGATAAACTGCGCACCGCAGCGAGCAATCAAACCACACCAACGGATGACGCGCGACGGGAAGCAATTCTCACAAGTATTCCCTCCGCAATCTGGCAGTCGTTAACCGAGTTTGAGAAGCAACGCCTGGTGACCGTCGTAGCGGAGACACGGCCGCTATATCTCGTCTCCGCCGTTTTCGATGTTGCCAAATTCGACGCAGAATTCTCGCGTTTGAAGGAAACGCTCGCAGCTCACGGTGAAATCATTACAACCTCACCCGCGGTTGACGACGCGAATCCAGACAAAATCAATTTCCGGTTGCTATACGCGAGCCAGGACCACGAACAGGCTGCGGCAGCAGCGGCAAAAGCGTATGCCCAAGTCACGTTCGAGAATGTGGGAACGACGTACCACGACAGCCGGCCAACCAAACAGTCCGCCGATCCCCGCAAGTCAATTTCAGCCTTGTCCAATTTCGTACGCGCCGATCTGGACAAACTTGATCGCTTAATCTCGTCAACTCACCAACTGCTGCGCACAACCTCGTCGGCACTCGAACTGGCTTTGTCCCGTCGGCCGGGCGGCGCCGACGAACAACTAGCCAACCTCGACCAGCAAATCAGAAGTTCGTTTATTCGCCTTGAAGACGACTTGATTAACCTGCGTCTGGTGTCGCTCGCGCCGACAGTGCAACGAGCGTTGCGCGCCGGAAAGAGCGCGGCACGCACGGCCGGCAAGGAGGTTGATTTCGAAGTCAGCGGCTCGGGCATGCGAGTCGATAAGCTGTTGGCGGAGGCGATTGCCGATCCGCTAATTCACCTCGTGCGTAATGCTGTAGACCACGGCATTGAAACGCCGGCCGAGCGTGAGGCGGCAGGTAAGAAAAGACGCGGAACAATCCGCCTGGAAGTATTGAGCGAAGGCAGCCAGACGCGTGTGCGCGTTGCCGACGACGGTCGGGGAGTCGATCCGGATACCATCGCCGCGGCGGCTGCGCGCTTGGGAATAACTCACGAGGCCAACCTCGACATTGAAGGCAGCCTTCGTCTGATCTTTCGCGCCGGTTTCACCACCATTGCCGAAGCTTCGGATGTGTCTGGACGCGGCGTTGGTCTGGACATAGTTGAGACTGCGATTGAGCAGGTCGGCGGTGAGCTGCGGGTATCGAGCGCGCCCGGACGCGGTTCAACGTTTGAGATTCGTTTGCCCGTAACGTTTGGCGTCGTCGCCGCAAACGTCGTCGTTTCAGACGGCCAGCGGTATTGCATTCCCGCTAATCAAACGCTGGGTATCGACGCGATCGATGTGATCGACGGCAGCTCAGCCGCCGATCAATTGCGGCAGGTTTCAATGCGCGATTTGCTGGGACAACGCGAACAGGCCGATTCGGATGAAACGAGTCAACTTCATTTAATCACTTGCCAGTTCAAAACCGACCGCGCCGGTGACAACGACGAAACGAAGCGGATGGGAATTGTTGTGGATCGTGTGGAAGGTCCGCAGGAGGTGCTGGTCAGAAGCCTCGGGCGACACGCCGGCCGCTGGTATGGAATTGCCGGCGCGGCGGAATTGAGTGACGGGACAGTCGCACTCGTTTTGGATCTTCCGCGACTGCTTGCTTGACTGGAGCGCGGGCGTCCCGCCCGCGCTCCTGTCTGCCTACTCCGCAAGCTTCGGGTGCATCGTGTGCCACTGCGTTGCGCGCTCATACGCGAACGCCACGCGCAACGGCGCGCCCTCATCATAAAGTCCACCCGTAAACATGATCGATTGCGGCAGACCTTTCGGAAATCCGCAAGGTACACAAACCGCCGGATGGCCGGTGAGGTTTGTGATCAGCAAACTCAAACTTCCCGGTGCGGGCGTTACAAACACGTCCCACTGCGACATCAGTTTATCCATCTCCTGCATTAACAAGCGACGGGCGCGCAGCGCACGAATGTACTCCACCGCCGGAATGAAACGTGAACTGCGAAACGTGTTGGGCCAGTCTCCCGGTTCCTGTCCTGACAGTTGATTGACGCGCCCATCGCGGGTGATGTCGTCAAATGCTGTTGCGGCCTCGGCCACCAGAATGATTCGCAGCGCAGCCACCGAAAATTTTGGCAACTCGATCGGTTGTAGATTAGCGCCGGCCGCTTTGAGAGTGTCGAGCGCCTGCTGATAGATCGCTTTCCGCTCCGCGTCAGTTTGTTGATCGAATTCTGTTTTCACATAACCGATCCGCAGCTTGCTAAGCGGTGCGTTCGGTTCCCAATTGAAGTGCGCGTCGCCCACCGTCAGGTCTCGCCCGTCAGGACCATAAATGCCGTTCAGGGCGGCGGCACAATCCTCAACGCCACGACAGATTGGTCCGATCTTATCCATCGTCCAACTCAGGCCCATCGCGCCGTAACGACTCACACGGCCGTACGTAGGACGCAGGCCGGTAACGCCGCAACGCGACGACGGAGAAATGATCGAGCCGAGTGTTTCCGTTCCGATCGAAAAGCCGACCAGGCCGGCGGCCGTCGCCGACGCCGGACCAGCGGACGAACCACTCGATCCAATTTTATCTTCTTCAACCTGCCACGGATTCCGCGTCATGCCGGCGAACCAGCGGCCGCCCTGCGCCAATGCGCCCATAGAAAGTTTGGCCACCAGCACGGCGCCCGCGTCGCGCAGGCGCTCAACTACCGTAGCGTCATAATCGATCACCTGATCGCGATAGGGTTCCGCTCCCCAGGTCGTGCGGATTCCCTTAGTCGCAAACAAATCTTTGGCTCCCCAGGGGATGCCGTGGAGCGGGCCGCGATATTTGCCGCCCTTGATCTCGCGTTCAGCCTCGCTCGCCTGCGCCAGCGCTAACTCTTCGGTGAGCGTCACCACGCAGTTCAGTTTTGGACCAAACTTCTTCAGGCGCGCGAGATACATCTTCGTCAGTTCAACTGGTGAAACTCTGCGCGTGCGGACAAGCTCGGCAAGCTGCGTAAGCGGCGCAAAGGCGAGGTCATCAATAGAGCCAAACTTCGGCGCCTCGACTTTGCTCAATTTGAATTTGAGAGGGTGCGGCGTAAACACCTTGCCGGGCAACGCCGGATGAAAAAGCGTGGCCGGCTCAGTGTCGAGCGGAATGTCGATCTTGCGTAGCGCTTCATAGCGATCGAGATTTGTGCTGACGTTCTGCAGCGCCATCGCCTCCTGCGCGTCGGTTAATTCGATGCCGATTAATTTCTCGGCCTGCTTCAACATGTCCTTCGTGACACGCAAAGGCGCTGGCGTTGGCGACGGTGAAGGCGTGGGCGTTGGGGTTTGCGCAACTGCGGACGCGGCGAGTTGTGGTGCAGTGAGCACCGCAGCGCCGATTGCCGGCACGAGCTTCACGAAGGAACGGCGGTTGACGGTATTGTTATCTGCCTCGGAAACTCTTCGGTTCCGCGGTTGCTTATCGTCTGAGTTTTTCATGTTGTTTATGAAGGAGCGGCGGCAACGAAAGAGGCCTGACTTTTGGAGTGCGGTGACCTGTCACCGCTTTTGGGTCGCGACCTGTCGCGACCTATGCGCGGAAGACCCACCCATCAGAGCTGGGCGACAGGTCGCCCAGAAATCAAAGCGGTGACAGGTCACCGCACTCCAAAAGTCGGGCACTCTTCGTTGCTTGTGCTGCCCACTGGTCACTGGCCACTGACCACTGCCTCACGGCTTCGCCATTCCCTGATTTCCCACCGGCACCGCCGCACTTCCGTATTTCATCTTCAGCAGCCGCGCTGAACCGTCGCCGCTGACGGTCAGCACGTAAAGGTTGTTGTATTCAGTTTCGGGAATGATCGGGAAGCGCGGCCCACCGAGCTCCGCGATGATATCCGGCACAGTGTTATTGTGGCCGGCAATAAAGATCACCTGACCCGCCGGCCGCGCACGAAGTTGTTTCACCAGTTCCGCCGTTGCTTTCGCTTCGACCTGCGTCACCGGCAGGTTCAACTTGTCGGCCAAAGGCTTCACGGTCTGCTGCGTACGCTTGTACTGCGTCGCGTAAATCGCCGCGATGCCGGAATCGCCAAACATTCGTGCCAGCTCTTCCGCGCGCGCCATCCCTTCGGGACTCAAATCAGGATCCTTGTTCTCTGGTGGAACGATTTTCTTTTCCGCATGACGCACCAGAATGAGCGTCATGCCGGATTGGTCAACTGCGCTCGCGCCGGTTGAAAACACCGAGACGCCGAGCAGCGCACTGATCGCCAGACAATAAGAGAGATACTTCCTAAACCGAATGTAGTGTTTCATGTTGAGTTTGAATGACCGATTCGTTGAATTTGCCGTTTAAGATAACACCTCGCGACAGTGAAGTTGAAGGATTGTCACCGGCTCCAGGTTCGCTTGCCATGCTTCGAGGGCCGGATGCAAAGCGGTGTGGGAGGTGCTAATCTATCTGAAAGAATGTCATAAAGCCGCGTCGGTCCACACGGAGATCGCCGATCAATTTGAAAGAGGTGTCGAGCGTTGAGTCAGCCAGTTAGATCCGATTTATCTGAAGTTATCGCTGAAAACTTCGGCGCTAACGCAAGCTATGTCGAAAGCTTGCTCGGCCGGTATCGCAGCAATCCCGAGCTGGTAGACGAATCGTGGCGTGCCTATTTCGTTGAACTACTTGAAAGCAGCGATGGACAAGAGACTGACGGTAACACTGCCGCAGTAGTGGCGACGCCTGTTGAAGCGCGCGCTTCGGAAAACGGCGCACGAAATTCAGCAGCCACCGCCGCGGCTACTGAACCCGCAGCGAAAGTTGCTCCTGCACCAGTCAAACAAGTCACGCCCGAAGCGATTGACGCAACTCCAATCCGCGGCGCCGCACTCAAGATTGTTGAAAACATGGAGGCGAGCCTCGCGGTTCCGACTGCCACGTCGCAGCGACGCATTCCTGTCAAGCTACTCGACGAAAACCGACGGCTCATTAACCAGCATCTGCAGGAGAACGGTCGCGGCAAGGCGTCATACACCCACCTGATCGCCTGGGCGTTGATCCGCGCGCTTGCTGAGTTTCCCCAGTTGAATGACGGCTTCGAAGTGGTTGATGGCAATCCGGTGCGCCTAAAGCGTCCGGACATAAATCTCGGCCTCGCCATCGATTTGCAGAAGAAAGACGGCACGCGAACGCTGCTGGTTCCGAACATCAAGGGCGCAAACAAGCTTCGCTTCTCGCAGTTCCTGACAGCTTATGACGACGTGGTTAAGCGTGCGCGCGACGGCAAGTTACAGATCGCCGACTTCCAATCCACTACCATCTCGCTAACCAATCCCGGCACCATCGGTACCGTCGCCTCGACCCCGCGCTTGATGGCCGGGCAGTCGTTGATCATTGCGACCGGCGCGATCGAATACCCGGCCGAGTATCAGGCGATGTCGCC
>JBKPNP010000158.1:0-4718 GCA_046732775.1 Acidobacteriota bacterium | reverse complement strand
TGCGGCGACGGATGACGGCGGTGCGCACGACGGGGACGAGGGCGCCGGTGCTGCCTTCAGCTGGAGCGTCGACGAAATTGGTCAGTTCGTCGGCATGAGATTGCAGGTATTTGAAGAAGCGTTCGAACTCAGCCTGCATCGCATCCATCTTCTCGCGCATGTTGAGAATGATTTCGACGCCGGCGAGATTCACGCCGAGGTCGCGGGTTAACGAGAGAATCAGTTCCAGGCGCGCGAGATCAGGATCTGTATAAAGACGAGTGTTCCCTTCGGAGCGTGACGGCTTCAATAGTCCTTCGCGTTCATACATGCGCAGCGTTTGCGGATGCAGGTTGTACTGCTCCGCTACCGCGCTGATCGTGTATGTCTTTAACTTACGCTTCATATCATTGCCGACTTCCGATTGGCGAATGCCGATTGGCCGCTTCCCGAATGATTCGAAACCATCGGCAACTTTAAATTGGCAATCGCAAATGCGTTACTCCAAGCCCATCTCCACGCGCGGATTGTCGTCATTCAGTTTTGAGTACTGACGCAACAGCTCCTTGGTTTCTTCCGAGATAACTTTCGGCAAAGTCACCTGCACTTCGACGAATTGATCGCCGTGTGCGCCGGGGTTACGCAACGACGGCGCGCCTCTTTGACGCAGGCGAAACTTTTGCCCTGATTGCGTGCCGGGGGGAATACGCAACTGCGCCTTTCCTTCCACCGTGGGCACTTCAATCTTTGCGCCCAGTGCTGCCTCAGGCACAGTGACGGGCACAGTGACGTAAATATTGTCGCCCTTGCGCGTAAAGTATTTGTGCGTGCCTACGTTCGTGATGATGTGCAGATCGCCCGGCGGCGCGCCGAGACGACCGCCTTCACCTTTGCCCGGAATACGAACTCGCGAACCAGTTTCCACACCGGCGGGAATGCGCACCTTCACAGTCTCAGTCTTCGGCACCGTGCCCTTGCCTTTGCATAAAGAACATGGTGAACGGCGCCGGCCGGTGCCGCCGCAGTCAGTACATTCCTGCGCAAAGCGCAAACGGCCGCCGGCGCGCTGCACTTGTCCCGACCCTTTGCACGTCGGACAAACCATCACCGGCCCACCGATGTCGCCGGCGCCATTGCACCGCGAACATTGTTCGGAACGGTTGACCGTAAGGTTCGTGGTCATCCCCTTGATCGCTTCTTCGAACGACAAGGAAAGCGGCATCTCGATGTCTGCGCCGCGCTTCGGTTGTGGCCGCGGAGGCTCGGCTTCTTTAGCAGAACCGCCAAAAAGATCAGCGAAGATGTCGCGAAAGCTGGACCCACTCGAACCGCCGCCCCCCGGCGTAGTTGTCGTGTTCCAATCAAAACCGCTGAAATCAAACCCGGGTGAAGTGCGGCCAGCGCCCGGAGTCGCACCACGAGCTGCCGCATCGGCGAGGTTGTCGGAGTATTGGCCAAACTGATCGTAGACTTTCCGTTTCTTGGGATCAGACAGTACGTCGTGCGCCTCGGTCGTTAATTTGAAACGCTCCTCCGACGCCTTATCACCTGGATTTACATCAGGGTGATACTTACGCGCGAGCCGGCGATAAGCCTTCTTGATTTCTTCAGGCTTAGCGTCGCGCTTGATTCCTAATACTTCGTAATAGTCCTGTTTAGCCATTTTGAATCGGTGGGCAGTGAGCAGTGGGCAGTGAGCAGTGGGCAGTGAGCAGCAAGGACTCAATTCCTAACTGCCCACTGCCCACTGTCAACTGCGCACTTTACTTGTTGTCGTCGACGTCGACGTACTCGGCATCGATGACGTTGTCTTCACCCGCGCCCCCCGCAGATGAAGCTCCAGCTGCGGACGCCTGGTCATCGCTGGGCGCCGCCTCTCCCGAGGCTGCAGTCTGTTGATACAACGCTTCCGCCAGTTTATGCGAAGCTGTTTGCAGCTGGTTGAAAGCCTCGTTCAACTTATCAACGCCGCCCTCGGCCAAGGCTTTCTTGCCCTCGGCAATCGCCGTTTCGACTTCGCCGGCCACTGCGCCGACTTTCTCGCGATTGTCGTTGAGCGTTTTTTCCATCTGGTAGACAAGACCATCCAGACGGTTGCGCGCTTCAATTTCTTCTCGTTTCTTCACGTCGTCTGCGGCGTGCGACTCGGCGTCACGCATCATCTTGTCGATCTCTTCTTTGGATAAACCGGAAGATGAGGTGATCGTGATCTTCTGTTCGCGTCCGGTTCCCATATCCTTCGCCGAGACGTTGACGATACCGTTGGCATCGATGTCGAACGCCACTTCAACTTGCGGCATGCCGCGCGGCGCCGGCGGGATTCCGATCAAATGAAACTTCCCAAGCGTGCGGTTGTCGGTCGCCATTTGGCGTTCGCCCTGCAGCACATGGACTTCCACTGAAGTTTGGTTGTCAGACGCGGTCGAGAAAATCTCGGACTTGCGTGTGGGAATCGTGGTATTGCGTTCAATTAACTTGGTGAACACACCTCCGAGCGTCTCGATGCCGAGGCTGAGCGGGGTCACGTCGAGCAGGAGAATGTCAGTCTTCTCGCCGGAGAGAACGCCCGCCTGAACCGCAGCCCCGATGGCCACTACTTCATCCGGGTTAACGCTCTTGTTCGGCTCTTTGCCGCCGAACAGCTCTTTCACCATCTGCTGAACCTTGGGGATGCGCGTCGAACCGCCGACCAGCACCACTTCATCAATCTTGCTTGCTTGCAGACCGGCATCCTTGATGGCTTGTTCGACCGGAGACTTCAAGCGTCCGAGGATTGGTTCAGCCAACTGCTCAAACTTCGCGCGCGAAAGCTTCATCGCGAGGTGCTTCGGACCGGACTGATCGGCAGTGACGAACGGCAAGTTGATTTCCGTTTCCATCGTGCTGGAGAGTTCGATCTTCGCTTTCTCCGAAGCTTCTTTCAGACGCTGCAAAGCCATCTTGTCGTTCGAAAGATCGATACCCTGGTCTTTCTTGAATTCTTCGATAATCCATTCGGTAAGACGTTCGTCGATGTCGTCACCGCCAAGGTGTGTGTCACCATTCGTCGACTTCACTTCCACGACGCCTTCGCCAACCTCGAGGATTGAAATATCGAAGGTGCCGCCGCCGAAGTCGAATACCGCGATCGTCTCGTCCTTTTTCTTGTCCAGACCGTAGGCCAACGCGGCCGCGGTGGGCTCGTTAACGATGCGCATCACTTCCAGGCCCGCAATCTTGCCGGCGTCCTTGGTCGCCTGGCGTTGCGCATCGTTGAAGTAAGCCGGGACAGTGATTACGGCCTTGTCGACCTTCTGGCCCAAATAGTCTTCAGCCGACTGCTTCATCTTTTGCAGGATGATTGCTGAAATCTCGGGTGGGCTCCATTCCTTGCCGCCGGCCTCAATACGAACGTCGCCGGAGCCGGCCGACTTCACTTTGTAAGGAACCTGCTTGATCTCTTCGGTAACCTCTTCAAAGCGACGTCCCATGAAGCGTTTGATTGAATAAACCGTGTTTTCGGGATTGGTGACCGCCTGGCGCTTAGCCACCTGGCCGACCAAACGGCTGCCGTCTTTTGTGAATGCGACCACCGAAGGTGTTGTGCGGCCACCCTCAGAATTTGTGATGACTGTCGGCTCGCCACCTTCCATGACGGCCACCACAGAATTGGTCGTCCCTAAATCGATACCTATGATCTTGCTCATTTGTTTTTCTTCTCCAAAACGTATTTAGCCCAGCAAATCAGCCCCGGCAGCCCTACTCCGAGCGCCGCAACGGCGACGCCTAATAACTCCTGCCGCCTACCAAAAACCACCGAGTTGAACGGACGGTTAATATAATATCTGAGCCGAGCGCTGTCAACTTTTGATAGGGTCTGCGGTAGTGAAGGTTGCCTGTATTTAGGCGGCGCGGGGTAGATCGTCGTCAGGCGGTGGTTGATGGCGTCGGTCTTCATTCATGAGTTTGGAGGCGAAAAAGATGTAATGAAGGCCGGAAAGGATAGCGAGGGCAAAAACGGCCGCATAAACGGACGGCAAGTAATACCCGGTGTAATAGGGAACGCTGGCCGCGAACATGATCGCGGCGATGCCGCCGATTTGAACCGTCGTGTTCAGCTTTCCCAGCCACGACGGCCTAAAACCCTTGAAGCCGGTCATCATGTTGATGGCTGCTGCGCCGACGATAATGAACACATCGCGGCTGATGACAGCGATCGTGACCCAGAAAGGGATGGGGAGGTGTCCAGGGAGCGGCTGTGGAAAGACACTACGCATCGATAACACGATGAAGGCAGTAACCAGCATCAGCTTGTCAGCTATGGGGTCGAGGATAGTGCCGAGTTGTGACTGCTGCGCGAAGCGACGCGCAAGCAAACCGTCTAGGCCATCAGTAAGTCCGGCAGTGACAAAAACACCCAAAGCCCAGAGAAAGCGCTGGTAGAAGAGCAGTGTGACGAAGACCGGAATGAGCACCATCCGAAAGATGGTGAGCATGTTGGGAACCGTGACTATTCGGGACGAGGACATCGGCAGTTGTAACGCAAACTGTTAGTTTGCGAAGGGGCAGTACACACTCACCTGACGCTGGCCGAAGCGTTACGCAAACTAACAGTTTGCGTTACAAGTTTTCAGGCGGAACGCAGTTCGAGCAAAGAAACTTCCGGAGGGCAGCCAAAACGGACGGGTAACACAACAGTGCCGAGGCCCCTGCTCACGTAGATTTGCGTTTCACCTTGACGCGCCAGTCCCTTTAATAAG
>JBKPNP010000157.1:0-2690 GCA_046732775.1 Acidobacteriota bacterium | reverse complement strand
TTTGATCTCCGTGAAGCGCAACCGTTTGTCGACCGTAAGCGGAGATCGGATGAAACGGATCGTCGTTAACTTCGGAACCGGCGATGATTGGGATTTGATCGTCCAGCAGTTCGGTGAGTTGACGAATGATCCGGCTCTTCGCCTGACCGCGCAGGCCGAGCAGGATAACGTTGTGGCGCGCGAGAATCGCGTTGACGAGCTGCGGGATAACCGTTTCGTCGTAGCCGACAATCCCGCGAAACAGTTTGTCGCCGTTCCGCAGTTTTGTGATTAGGTTCGCGCGCAGTTCGTCTTTTACAGAAACCGGCTGGTAACCGCTCTGGGTCAACTCGCCCAGAGTTTTCGCGCGTTCGTTGGATGTACTCATGAAACAAACCCTTGATCTGGTTGAACTGGAACCGGGGGAGGTGACTATCTTACGCGAGTGAGGAAAGAAAAAGTAAGCGGTCGCCTTCTCTGTGACCTCCGTGTCTCGGTGGTGAATCTTTTTAGTGAATCACCACAGAGACACAGAGGTCACAGAGGTAGCACAGAGATGACCAGAACTACCGCGGCGAGATTTTGCCGGCTGCCATCGATATGCGGCCGTCGTCTGCAAGTTTTTCCAGGTGGGCTAACACGGCGCGTTCAGCCATGGCGTGCGCTTTCGGGGAGACGTCGGTATAGACGCGCGTCACTATTTCCTGAGGCGTTGTAGCGCCGTTCTGCACTGCCTGCAAAATATTTGCTTCACGTTCGAGCCGGTGTGAAATGTATTCATCGAGCTTGCGATAAGGATTGGCGATTGCCGGCCCATGACCGCCCAGCATCAGCGAGAGGTTAGGCAAAGCGCGCATTCGCTCCAGTGATTGCAGGTAATCCCGGACATTACCTTCGGGCGGATCGATCAATACCGAGCCAAGCCCGACCACGTTGTCGCCGGAGACGAGCGTCCCGGTACGCTCTTCAAACAAACAAACATGACCGCGCGCATGCCCGGGTGTGTGCATAACGCGCAAGGCAATCGCCGGCTTGCCTGCCAGCTCAATCACCTCATCGTCGTTCACCAACTGATCAACTGCGATATCAGACAGACCGGCAGCGGTGGCCGAGTGCGCGTAAACCTTTGTGCTGCCCAGGTGTGTTCTCAGCGCGTTAACGCCGCCAACGTGATCGGGGTGCAAATGCGTCAGCAGAATTCCCTTCAACGTGCGACCCGCTGACAGGAGTTCGTCGACCGCCTTCGCGAGCGCTTGCTGCTCGTCTTCATAAGGCGACCCCGGATCGATTATCAGCAAAGACTGCGAGGTGTAAATCAGGTAGCAGTTCGTATGTGTCGCCGGTGGTCTGGTTGGCGTGTGAACGGGAAAGCAAATGTAGTTCGGACGAAACTCAATACGCCGCACCGGTTCGCGGTCAGCGTTTGGCGAAGACAGGAAGCGGGCGATCAATTGAGCGCGGCCTTCGTCATCGTTGGTAAAGCCCGCCGCGAGCGTTTTCAGCGCATGCAGGACCGGCGGCACGGCAAGTATTTCCGAACGTTCCCAACGCGAGTAGGCTTCCCCTGCAGAAATCCATTCGCCGGCTTCAAGCTCGGCGTCTCCGCTGATAACGGCGCGTTGTTTCGGGGGACACTTCACTAAAAAGAACCAGGTATCGAAGCGTCGCGCGCTGAAAGGCGGTGTGACCCAACGGCCGGTGAACAGGAAATCATCAGCATCGAGATGCAATTGATAGTGTTCAAGGAGCGCCGACCACTTCATGCGGCCGCTTTGAAGATCGTCCAACAGGGAAGCGCGTTGTCCGGAAGTCAGTGCGTCACCGCCACGCGCGACCAGCACCTGGGTTTCTTCAAACAGCTCACGCGCGGCGCAACTGATCGCCACGCGAGTGTCGGCGTCGGTAGAGTTTTCCACCGGCACGGCTGCATCGTCAGCGTCAAATTGCCCGCCTGGAAAAGCATGAAAGCCGCCGAGAAAAGCGAGCTTCTCGCTGCGCTTAACGAGAAAGACTTCAGGGTTATCGGGATCCGTGTCGTGACGAAGCAGAATTACCGCGGCCGCGTCTTTCGGGACTGGCGGACGCGCGGGGGATTCACGTTCTGGCGTGGGTGGTTGCGGCACTTTGGAAAATCGGGTTCACGACCAGCGGAATCGCTCGCCGTCGCCGGGCCCCCACGGCACACCGCGCATGTGGTAGCCGCCTTCTTCCCAGAAGCCCGCCTGATCGTGTTCGAGGAACCGCACGCCCTTAACCCACTTGGCAGATTTCCAGGCGTACAGTTGCGGAATGATCAGCCGGACGGGTCCACCATGATCCGGCGGGATAGGCGCGCCATCGTGCGACCAGGCGAACAGTGAATCCTCGTTAAGGAAGTATTCGATGGGGACGTTTGTCGTCCAACCTGAATCGTAAGCAAGCGCGAGCACAAACTTCGCCTCGGGTTTGACGCCGGCGAGCTTTGCGATCTCGCGAGTAGGTACGCCACCCCACACGTTATCGAGCCGCGACCAGCGCGTTACGCAATGAAAATCCGCGTAGACACGCGCGGCGGGTAACTGCATAAACTCGTCGAGCGACCACTCCTGCGGACGTTCGACCAGACCGTCAACTGCAAACGACCAGTTCGCGAGATCGACGTCCGGCGTGCCGTGTGCGTCAAGCACCGGCCACTTTTTCGTGCGCGACTGACCAGGCGGCATTCGATTCTC
>JBKPNP010000156.1:0-2305 GCA_046732775.1 Acidobacteriota bacterium | reverse complement strand
TTGTCAGGCTCGAGCCGTTGGTTGGGGCCGCTGCTACGCACGGTGACGTAAAACTGTTGACGGTTCGTTGTGAAGCTCAGATCGTAAGGTCGTCGCCAGGGATCGCGTAAAGCGTCGAAATCGATTCCTTCGATGCGCATCTCGCTGCGGAGCGTAACGGCGTCGCGGATGAAACTGCCGGTACGCGCGTGAAAACGTTCGACCGCGCGTTTTATCGCCTCGGCGTTGAAGCGGAAATATGGCCGGGGTATGCGCTTGACGGAAAAGTCATCAGCGGTCGCAAACGTTTTATCCGGACCGGCGCTGACGACGTCCATGACTGACTGGTCCCGCTCGATAGAAAACTGATCGCGATAAGGAGTCCCCCACGGATCGAGCAGTTCAGTAAATTTAACGCCCGACTCAAACAACAGCCGGCGCAGCGTGTCGCCGCCTTCGGGATAGACGCCGCTGTTCTTGTACTGACTTTCCAGTATGTACGTGACGGGCTGGAGCTGAATCATAGTTGCAGCTCCAAATACCTGACTCGGATCAGAGGCAAACTCGGTCGAGTTGAAAAATGAAGGCGTAGCCCGATTCGATCCCAACAGTAATTCCGCAACCGACTCGATGGCCTCGGGCAACGGCTTCGATAAGTCGACGCGTTGGAGATCCTTGCGCGTGATGCCGCCGACCTGATTGTCATAGCCACGCCAGCGGCTGAAACTGCCATAGAAGCCAAATGTGCCTCCGAAGTCCTGATCGCTCCGGGCACGTTCCTCGACCGCGCGATCAAAAACAACCACTCCCAGTGCACTTGTTGCCGGGCGTCCGTCTGGTGTGAGAACGCGAAAGTCCACAGTCGCATCTTCGCCGGGCTTGTAGTCCGCATGATCTAGAGTGAAGTTCAGTTTCAGATCGCGATCGCGCGGGAAGAGTACGGTTCGCGACCCGAAGGAAAAGTCGTAGCGCCGGGACAGCGGAGATTTTGCATAAGCGGCAATCGTCAGTTCGTCGCGAAACTCCGGTCGGTAGCGCAAACTAAAAGTTGCGGCCCCGTTGACAGTGGAGATTAAGCGCGACTCGATAAGATTGGCCTCGGTCGCCACGTCCACAAACAAATTCATCTGCGGCTCGCTCGAAGCGATGTCTACCTTGATCGTATCGCCCGGGCGATAAAAGACTTTGTCAGTCCTGACGCGCAAAACCGGTGTGTCGCTGTAGTAAAAAGATTCCGTGTGCTGGCCGGTCTTGCTGCCGGCCCGAGCGACGAACTTCGCCGAGGGATACGTTGCGTCGGCATTGGGAAGCAAAAGTCCGGTCACCCTTGCAATACCGTACTTGTTCGTGTGCAGCGTTTTTATTACCGGCGCTGTGCTGGTTTCGTTTTCAATGACCTCGCTGATGGCGACGTCGGCGGGTGCCGGTGTGCCGTCGGCAAAAGAGGTGGCGACGAAAAACTCCATCGGAAATCCGCGCGCCTGACGGTCGGATCCTTCCGCCACATAAATGTGAATTGCGTCCCGGGTGATACGGAGATCGAAGCGCCGTTCCTCAGTGCGATTGGTGGTGGGATCGGTGAAGTAGGCGGCGTAGGTTACATCTTTGAAGCGCAGATAATCGTCGCTTTTCAGGTCCTCGTGAAACTGAGAGAGATCGAGGTGAACTTTAAAGACGCCGTTGCTGTCGGTATCGCCTTCGTACTTTTCCTGTTCGCTGACGTCCCACTTCTGTGCTTCATAGTTCCACCTGCGCTCTTCTTCCCGGACGACACGTACGTGCCCGCGCTTAGCCGGCTGGCCAAACAGGTAGTCCGCGTGAACTTCAACTTCAGCATTTTCCTGCGGCAAGTAATAGCTGCGATCAGCTTTGGCGCTGACGGTAAAGTTCGGGAGATCGTAACGGCTGATCTTCACGAGCTGTGAACCTGACGAATTACCGTAGATCTCATCGTCGAGTTCCACGGTTATTGTGTAGTGACCGAAGCGTGTGCTTTCAGGAATCGTCCAATCACCGGTGACAACACCAAAGCGCGAACTCACTAACTCTGTTTCAAAAACCGTGGCGTCTTCAGGATCGAGTATCTTCAGAGTCGCGGCAGCGTTCGCTGCGGCGTGCTTGTTGGAATTGAACACCAGTGCGCGAACGTGCAGCGGTTGGCCGGGCTGGTAAATAGGTTTGTCAGTAGTGACAACAATCGATGCTTCGTCGTGAAGCTCAATGTCGTCGCTGGTCTCGCACACGAAACCGCCGTGATGCGCAGTCACTTTGATTTCGCCATCATCGCCGACAAGTTTCGAGGGAATAGTGAACGTTAAGAGCGCGA
>JBKPNP010000155.1:0-5092 GCA_046732775.1 Acidobacteriota bacterium | reverse complement strand
ATGACGCTCAATTTCGACTCTATCCGACTGCGCGATGGACGGTCATATCGCTTTGCCGGTTTGCTTGAGTCCGCGAGGACGATTAACGGTGACACCGTAAGGATCGATAACGAAGGCGCAGTCCGGGACAACAGTCAGACTACGAGGACCGCTGAACGCGCGGCCATCGGAACGGCGGTTGGCGCGATCATCGGAGCGATCGCCGGAGGCGGAAAAGGCGCGGCTATCGGTGCAATCGTTGGCGCGGGAGGCGGCGCCGGTTCCGTGTATGTGCAGGGTCGTGATGACCTTGAACTCATGCGGGGAACGGAGTTAACAATTCGCACCACTGGCCCTCGGTAAGCGAGTGCTCGTCGAGATGCATGGGGCCGGTGACATTTGTCATCGGCCTTTTGCTTTAGCCGGTGTGTTAATATTCATAGACCTCAGACTTGGCCGCTCACGATTGAATACGCCTCCCGCGTAGTTGATGGAAATTCTCAGAAGACTTATGCCGGGAGGTAATACATGCCAAAGATCCTCGTAGTCGATGACGACGATGCAATTCGCGATACGCTTTACGATTTGTTAGCTGACGAGTACGTGTGCCAGACCGCGGAGACTGCCGAAAAGGCACTCGCGAGATTGGCGACGGATTCTTACGACGTTGTGCTCACCGATATCTCTATGCCTGGCCTCAGCGGGCTCGAATTACTCGGCCACATTCGTCAGAGATTTGCAGACACGCCCGTCATCATAATTTCCGGAATTAGCGATCAGGAGCACGCGCAGGGTCTCATCAAGTTGGGCGCTTTTGATTTTTTGCTGAAACCCTTCAAGCTGGAGGACGTCGAGAAGAGCGTTCAGAGAGCGATTGAGTTTCGCAGGCGTGCGCAGGAGACATCAAATCAGGAGAGCAGTGAGTCTGACGACTGGAAAATTGTTAAAGGGAGTTTCTAATGCGGGAAGGCCAGTTGGTTTAGGCGGCGACACCCGATAACTGGCGGCTTACGGGTTTTCTCTTTTTGTAGATTTCCTGGGCCAACTCTCCGATGCGCTCCGCGCGGAATGGCTTAGTCACAACCCAATCAACACGTGCTTCCTTTTGTTCGTCGGAACCGACGGCCTCACCCCACCCGGTGATTACCGCGATCGGCACAGTGGCATTCTGCACTCGAATCGCGTGTGCCAGTTCCCATCCGCTCATCCCCGGCATTCCTACATCAGTAAAGACGCCATCGAATTCTTGCACGGCAAAGATGCTCAAAGCTTCACGGCCACCGGGTGCGAGATACACTCTGCAACCTTCAGCCTCAAGTATGTCGCGCAGCAACTCGCGCACGGCTTCTTCGTCGTCGACCACCAGAATCTTAGGCTGTGCACCTTCGAACTTGCGTGTGAACGCCGGGCTTACGGTTTCCACCTGAGAAGTTCTGGTCTCAGGTTCGACCGCCGTCGGCTCCTCAACGATGTTGGCTTTCGGCAGAATAATTCTGAATTTGGTGCCCACATTAACTTCCGATTCAACTTCAACCGAGCCTTCGTGGCGCCTAATGATGCCGAAACTCACCGCGAGTCCGAGACCCATGCCCGCTTTTCCTTTAGTGGTAAAGAACGGGTCGAAAATGCGCGACTTAACTTCAGGCGCCATGCCGGTACCGTTATCGCCAACCGAGATAACGACTGAATCGCCGTCTTGTTCCGCCGCCAACGTTAAGTTCCCACCACGGGGCATGGCGTCGACCGCGTTGAAAACCATATTGACCAGAACTTCGCGCAACTCAGATTCGTCACCCATCACCTTGGCGTTAGATCGAACCTGGAGGTCGAGACTAATCTGGACGTTTGAAGCTTCCGCGAGGTCCTTCCAGCGCGGGCGTGTGATTTCGCTAACATCAAGAAGAATCTGATCGATGGATACAGGTTGGAAATCGTGGTCGCGACGTTGACGCGCAAAGTCCTGGATTCGTTTGACTGTCTTCGCGCCATCCTCGGCAGTTTTAATGATGATGTTGAGTCCGCGTTGAATCTTTTCGGGATCGTTGGTACGCAAGATTAACTGTGCGCGGCCCAAAATGCCGGCAAGAGTGTTGTTGAAATCGTGAGCCACTCCAGAGGCTAACTCACCCAGGGCCGACAATTTTTCCATCTGCGAAAACTGCTCACGAATCCGCTCCTGTTCCGCGATGTAATGTGACAACTCTTCGACGTGGCGTTCCGCTTGTTCGGCTTGATTCGCTGAAGCCTCGATGTTTTTCAAGTAAGTCCGATAAGTGAAAAAGACGATGGCGATAATTGGGAAGGTTACGATCAACGCATAGAAACCAAACTGAAGCATCAGCTTGGCGATGACTGCCGCCGCGGACGCGCCGGCGAAATAAGTAATTGAAGTCCAGAGGTAATGCTTTTTCCACGTTTGCCAAATCGCGCCATTCGCTTTAAGGGCACCGAGTACGGCTACTATTCCAGAATTAGCGGCGTACTGCGTAAGCGCCACCAGACCAACTGCAGTGATGAAACGCGCTGAGGTGGGGCTATTGTTAAGGGCAACGGGATCGCCGAAGAAATATTTTAGTGTTAACGCCGTAACGCATGCTGCCCACGCCGCACAAGCCCAGTTAAAGATCACGGTAGAAGGTTTCCTGCAGTATTCACTACGGAGAGACGAAACCAATGCTTCCGTTGCGGCCATAAGAATTGCCGCCTCCGCACCATAAAGGAACAGCGTCAAAAAGATGAAGGTGTCAGACACTGAAATCCAGGAACCGAATTGAGGAATTTTGATGGTGATTCGTGCGCTTAGAAGGCCAGTTATGACTACCAAAACGGCCAGCTTCCCATCGAGAATTTTTGGGTCTAGACGAAATGCCGAAATCAAATAAATCAAGCCACCGGTGCAGACCGTCGTCCACATGTACGGCCGCACCAACTTCTGGCTGGGAATATTTATCAGTTTACTTAACATCGGACTTCGTGGGAGACGTTGCCCTTAATTGCTAACCGAGAACTGCTACAGTTTTGAGTTTGAGACCCAACGACTGCTGCATGCGTGCCTCTGTTCGATTGGAAGGGTTGAAGCACGCCGACCGTTTCAAAGGTGACAGGTGATAAGCAAGGCGGAACGTTGCGGTGGCGGTTCCGATGGCCATGAGGGTGGCCAGTTTATGGGGCGCTTGGGGCGTTAAGGTTTTTGTTGTCGCTATGATCATTTCCGCACTTTGACCGTTTCAGCGATTACTTCAAAAAAATCGTGTCGTAGACCGTGCGCAGGTGATAACCAGCCTGCTTGTAAAATCTTTGCCCTTCGTCGTTCTCGTCGTTCACGAAAAGGCAAACGGATTTAGTTCGCCAGAGCAGCATTCTTGCGAGTTGCGACATGCAGCGACGACCATAACCTTGTCGGCGGCTGTCAGGATTTACCCAGACACCTTCGATGTAAGTAGCCTCGGGAGTCTCCGCCACAATTTCCGCTTTGAATTGGAGTATGCCGTTCTCAATTAACACCCATGTTCGTCCCTGGGCAATCCGGCGAGAATAACGTTCACAGAAGCCTTTAGCATCATTCTGTCGCGGGTCAACCCCGCTCTCTGCAAACGCCAATTCCGCATGAACCGGCATGAGCAACGGAAGGTCTTCAAGTTTCGCCGGCCGTAAATTCGCGACCTTGGAGACGGCCGAGGGCCAACGCAGTTCAAACAACAGCTCACGACACGCTCGCCTCATCTGTTGTCCGGCCTCTGCGTAGTAAGTCCAAAACCTTTCGATGCTGTCTTCTTCGCCCATGATGAGATGGACGGCTTTGCACCGTTGGGCGGTTTTCGCAAAGGCAGAGAGGGCGGCATCGCTACTTGTTTCCAGTAGAGTTGCGTGTCCAATTAACGCGACGCCTTCGAGCGTGCCGAGCGGGTTGCGATAACTGTAGAACGTGCCGCGATTCAGTTCGTTTTCCAGACTGTTATCGCGAACCATTCCGGCCAAATAGGCGGTGTGGACCGGACGCCTTTCGAGGAAACCAATAACCTCCGCGAAGTCCGAATTGCGCAACTTAGCGACTGCGCCGATTTCCTGCGGGAGCAGGTAAGGCGTGGTCTGGGGGGATGTTAAGGAGGATGCTTGCATGGCGGGTATGGTGAGCGGAAGGTGCTTAGAACTAACGCATGTACGCTGTGGCTTCGCCAAGAATCCACCCGTCGGCGAGGAGCACGCCATCTGAGATCAAGACGCCGTCACTGATTAGAACGCCGTCGGCTATTAATACGCCGTCGGCGAGCAGAACCCCGTCAGCCAGCAGCACGCCGGCTGGAAGAATACTCAGACCACTTCCCAACACGGTGCCGTTGCTCGTCGTGATGCAGTCAGAGATCAGCACACCACTCGAAAGCATCGTTTGGTCTGAAATCAGGACGCCGTTGCTAATAGTTGTGCCGTCAGAAATGAGTACGCCGAGATCATAGACTTGCTGGTACTTGGTAATCAGTGCTGCACCTTTGGCATAACCCTGGTCTGCCATCACACCCTGCGACCACGTAAACGTTGTGCCGTCGATTGTCGACTGAGCGGCGGGCGCTGATCCAGTAAGCAGGGAAGCACCGAGAGCCGTGCTGTTGTTGAGGTCAGTGCGAACCAACTTCGCCAACCTTACTGCGCCTTCAACATTTAGCTGACCGGCGCCTTGCTCGAGCGTGTTTGTGTTCGGCAGCTGCTGAGCGGTGTAACTCAGAATCATCTTCACCATGTTGGGTGTGAGCTTCGGATTCGCCTGCAACATGAGAGCAGCGGCACCGGAAACGAGTGGAGCTGAAACCGAAGTGCCACTCAGGTACATCATCTTCTGCGTGTTTTTTCCCGGGCCCAGGCCGGTGTCCAAACTCGGCGTCGTGGTTACGAGGTAGTTGTTAGGAGATTCGGCAAAGATCAACTTGTTGCCCGGGGCGACTAAGTCTGGCTTGATTAGATTGTCGTAATGGCGAATGCCCCACTTATCAGTTGAGAAACTCCGCGTCGGTCCGCGTGAGCTGTATGACGCGACTCCATCGTCAGTACGGCCGTTTGTACCAAACGAATTGCTGGCGCCAACCGTGATGACCGAGGGATCGTTTCCGGGAGCATGAAT
>JBKPNP010000154.1:0-2471 GCA_046732775.1 Acidobacteriota bacterium | reverse complement strand
TTTTTGTCCACGTCTTGCCATAGTCGCGCGTGCGGTAGATGTGCGGCGTGATGTCGTCCATCTGATGACGATCGATGGCTGCGTAAGCCGTGGCGGCATCGTGAGGCGAAGCATCGATAAGACTGATCATGCTCCAGGGCGGCAAACCGCGTGGTGAAACTTCGGTCCACGTCAAGCCTTCATTCCGCGTGAGCTGGATCAAACCGTTGTCGGTGCCGACCCAGATGGTTCCCGCTACCAGCGGAGACGGCGCAATCGTGTAGATAACTCCCTGCGCGCCCTCAGCTTTTTCTCCGGCGTGCAGCGTCAAATCCGGACTGACGATTTTCCAACTGCTTCCACGATCGCCGCTTCTCATCAAAAACTGCGACGACTGATACAACGCGTGCGGCGCCTGATAAGAAAAAGCGATCGGGGTCGTCCACGGGTAACGATGCGTAACTTTATTGCCAATCTCGGCCGGCGTCGGTGAGACATCCTGGACCTGGCCGGTTTTTGAATCGAAGCGATAGAGGTCGCCGCCGGTGCTGCCGCCGAACACGATCTGCGGGTTAACCGGATCGGGCACAATGTAACCGCTCTCGCCCGCGCCGATCGGATGCCAGTCGCGATAAGTTATTTGGCCGTAGTCGCTGCGGCTGACGACCGCTGCGGTGCCGCTGTCCTGCTGCGCGCCGTAGACCCAATAGGGAAACTGATTGTCGACCGCCACGTGATAAAACTGCGCGGTCGGTTGGTTGTACCAGGTGCTCCACGTTCTGCCGCCGTTCACGGTGATGATCGTTCCCTGATCCACACCCGAAATCATTCGTTGCGGGTTTTCCGGATCAATCCATAGCGAGTGATAGTCGTCGCCGCCGGGCGCTCCGCGGATCGCTTTGAAGTTCTTACCGCCATCAGTTGAGCGATAGAGTGAGACGTTTGAAACGTAAACCAGATCCGCGTTCTTCGGATCGCTGCGCACTTCACCGAAATACCAGCCGCGACTGACAATGCGCGGCTCGGTGCTTATCAGGCTCCAGTCTTCTCCAGCGTTGTCCGAACGGTAGAGCCCGCTCGATTTGCCCGCATCGATCAAGGCATAGACGCGCTTGCCGTGTTGACCGGCAGCGACGTCAAGTCCGATGCGTCCGAGCGTAACGTTTGGCAATCCGTGACCGGCGATTTCTTTCCAGTTAACGCCCCCGTCCGTCGACTTAAAGATTCCGCCACCGGGTCCGGTAATCGGAGCGTAGGCGTTGTACGGCGGACGCCGCACGTTCCAAAGCGAGGCATAAACCGTCCGCGAATTGTCGGGATCGAAAGCGAGGTCAACTGCGCCCGTGTTCTCGTCTTTCGCGAGCGTGCGCGTCCACGACTTTCCGCCGTCTGTGGTGCGATAGACGCCTCGTTCCGCATTTGGACCGAAGCTGTGACCAAGCGCTGCTACTAACACGACGTCCGGGTTTTTAGGATCGATCAGCACGCGCCCGATCTGTCGCGTGTCACTTAGTCCAACGTACGCCCAGGTTTTCCCGGCGTCAGTCGACTTATAAACACCGGCTCCGTAAGTAATGTCGGAACGCATGTCGGCTTCACCAGTGCCGACGTAAACCACGTTGGGATCGGAAGTGGAAACTGCGAGCGCGCCGATGGACGCGACCGGTTGTCGATCGAAGATTGGCGTCCAGGTGTGTCCGGCGTCAGTAGTTTTCCAAACTCCCCCGGCCACGCCGCCGAAGTAGAACGTGCCCGGCTCGTCGCGGACTCCTGAGACTGCCAATACACGACCGCCGCGGTGCGGGCCGATGCAGCGCCATTGCATCGCCGAGTAAAAATTCTCAGGGATGCGTGATGAATTTCCTGTTTGTGCGTGACCGCTTGAATGGATGAAGGCGATTGTCAGGAAAAGATAAGCAGCTATAGCTGAACGACGCATGCAGGGGCCCTCTTCTTTTGCGATTTGAATCTCTATGCATCCTCCGTGCTCTCTGTGTCTCGATGGTGAGTTCAGCACCACAGAGTCTCAGAGAACACGGAGGCAGCACAGAGGAAACGGAAATTAGGTCAAGACAGAACTTTCGCGAGTTGATATCATTCGCAGCCGTTCCGTTCTCCGGTTAAATGCACCCACGCTAAAGGAGTCTACGATAATGTTGAAGGCCTCTTCCGGTAAAGGTCGGCTGTCCCTATGTCTGCTCGCGCTCGTGTTTCTCGGGTTGTCAGTTTCGCCTGCAGGCCGGGCGCAGGAACGACCGACCGCCACTACGACTCCAGCAGCCAGCGACGCCGATCCGCTTAAAGCACTCCAATGGCGTTTGATTGGACCGTTCCGCGGTGGGCGTGTGGATGCGGTTGCCGGCGTGGCGTCACAGCCGCTCGTTTATTACTTCGGCGCAACCGGCGGTGGAGTTTGGAAAACAATCGACGGCGGAATTAACTGGGAGCCGATCACTGATTCCTCCGTCTTCGGAACTGGTTCGGTTGGCGCA
>JBKPNP010000153.1:0-3000 GCA_046732775.1 Acidobacteriota bacterium | reverse complement strand
GCGCGTCGATACAGGTCAGGTTCGGATGGCATTCCCGGATCTGGTTCGCCCAAAACGCCAGGCCAGAGGCGTCAGCTTCACGGCCAAGGAAATCGCGATACTGCTGACCGACGAACATGTCGTAGCCATCAATGGGATTGTCCGACCCGAGAAACAGACTTGCCTGAGTTCCCGAATTGAAATACAGCGTTTGGCTGGACGGTTCGAAATTGTAACCGGTCTTCGTGGGCGTAACGGTGTAGTACTGTCCGCGATTTACTGGAAGACTGTAGAAACCGTTAGCGTCGGTAACCCCGGTCGCGACCGTCGAACCGTTCAAAGCAGCGGTTACGGAAACTCCCGCGAGGCCATTTGTGCCTTGCTTGATTTGGCCCGTTAAAGTAGACGGTACTGGCGCGGCCTTGAAGTTCGCGACTTGCCCGCTACTCAAATTAATGAAGTCGATGACCGCGGGCGTGAATGCCCACAGATCGCTCGCGGGTGTGACGTGAACATCCTGCCCCTTCGGCAGATCGAATTGATAGTAACCGTTGATGTCAGTCGTGGCCGGGAGGATTGGGAAGTTGCCGGAGACCGTGTGGGAACCCGGTACTTCAACGCGAACTCCACCGACGCCATTGCCGGATGCATCGGTGATGCGACCGTGCACGTTGTAAGTCTGGGTGACGGTGCGGACGAAATTGGCCGTCTGGTCCGCGCTCAGACTATTGAACGTGAACGACTGCGGCGAGAACGTCATCGTCGATTGAAAACTCGGACTGACGGTATAGTTGCCGCCGGCGCTCAGATTGGGAAAACTGAAGTTGCCGTTTTCGTCCGTTCGCGCCATCGCGCTGCTGGAACCGGAAAGGAAGACCTGAAGATCAAACACCGGGCTGCCATTCGGGTCGGCCAGCCGTCCATTGATCGTAAACTTCTTGAAGCCGCCACCGCTGCGATTAATCGAATTCGCAATGTTCAGCTTGCCGAAACCAAAGCGCGGGCCCCAGCCGGCTGAGCCGGTCCAGATGTCGAGCGCAGCGTAAGTGGTCAGCAGGTTCTTAACTTCCGCGCCCGCAAGCGCCGGCGACGATTGCAGTAACAGCGCCACCGAACCCGTGGTGACGGGCGTTGCCATACTCGTGCCCGCCAGTCCGGTGTAGTGCGTGCTGTCGCCCGGCGCATCGCCGCCAGTGCCAATGGTGCCGAAGTTTGGATCAAGAACGTCAGTAGAACGCGACGAATAGAGGTAATAACCGGGCGCGCTTATCTCCGGCTTCTGTCGCCCGTCGGCGGTCGGGCCCGGACTGGTGAACGAGGCAGCGGTGCCGATCGTTTGCGAGCTCGAGCGAGTTACGAAGGCGCCGACCGTTATGGCGGCACGCGCGGTTCCCGGCGAAGCCACGAGGTGCGACTGGTGATCCATGAAGGTGCTGAAGTAGACGCCCTCGCCCGTGGCCCAGGCGTCGTAGGATTGATTCGCGGCGCTGTCGGCGTCCTGCAGAACGATCTTCCACATGCCATCAGGCGCCGCCGGTTTGAACACCAGGGCGATGTCAGGTTGATCGTTCGCCGGGTCGGCATCACCCTTGTCGTCATTCGCGTTGAATATTTGCAGATACTGGTTTGACCCCTGACCGGCGGGATTCGAAAGTCCGTTCGCGTCGTAAGCGATTGGACCCAGGACTACGCCGTCAGGACTCGTTACCGTCACACTAAACCGGTCTGACTTATTCTGGTAGAGATCGACAAGATACGCCGCACCATTGACGTTGAAGTCGAGCGTTTGCATGCCTCCGGCGGGAACTGTACCGCGCGCGTGAATGCTCGAGTCACCTTCATTACCGGCCGCCACGCACACTGCGCGTCCAGCGCCGCCGTTAACCAGATTATCAATTGCTCGCTCGTCAGGAGTGGTGCCGTCGTGAGGTCCAATGTGACCGCCGAGGCTCAAGTTGATTACAAACGGCTCGCCCAGCTCCGCGGCTTTCTGACGAATAAACTCCAGAGCGTTGATGATGTCGCTGGAGTCGAAATCGTCTTCGCCATCGTTCTGGCGGCTGGCTTTCACGATGATCAAATCCGCTTCCGGCGCCATGCCGGAATAGCTGCCGGCGGTTGGCCCGGCGAGTCCATTGCCCGCGGCAGTACCGGCGACGTGGGTGCCGTGTCCGGCCTTGTCGCGCTGCTTGATGGCGTCGGCATTTTGGTCGGAAGGCTTCGGTAACTGAAGCGCGGCGTTTATTTCGGCTTCAGTGTAAAGATGTCCGATGACGGCCGACTGGCCGGGAAGCGAATAATTCCAACCCGGATCTGGCGACTGCGCGCCGTACTCGGTCATGTCCAGCAGCGCCTTGATGCGCGTTTGATGGCCGCCGCTGCCGGGGACGGTAAAGTCGAGATGCCGGAAGTCGATCCCGGTGTCAATGATGCCGACGACGACGCCATGACCAGTTTGGGTGACGACCCTCTGGCCCGAGCTGTTATCGATTCCTGCAGACTGCCTGGCGCGATCGTTCAACGGACGCCTTATAACTGAAGCGAAGATCTTTTGCACGTTCTCGATGGCCGCGAGATCGGGCAGCTGATCGACGTCAACTTCGAGTGTCGCGACATCACCTACGCGCGACTGGATCCTGAAGCCGGCGGCCGCGAGTTCCCTTTCGGCGTTGTCCGTCAAGGTCACGGCGACGTTGACGCGCGCCTTCTTGTCACCTTTGATTTTGGCAATTCGCGATAAGCGGTTAACGGCCGAAGCTTCGGGCCGAAAAGTCCCTTTCGCCTTCGCTTTTTTATCTTCTTCTACGGCGTGGCGAACGCTGCGCAGGATGCGGTCAGCTTTACGATTAAAGGCGGCTTCGCGAGCGTCAGTGCCCTGGGCGCTGGAGCGAAAAGTCCAGCCGCCGGCGATCAGAACGAATAGAACGAGGGCGGCAGCAAGGCCGACCAGGACGCGGCTGTTCCGTAAGCGATTCGAGGGAACGCGATAAACAGACTTCGACAAAGGGGTACTCCTGAAAA
>JBKPNP010000152.1:0-2298 GCA_046732775.1 Acidobacteriota bacterium | reverse complement strand
CGACGTTGACCGCATACAGCGGTAAGCGCACGTTTTGCCAGTTCGGCAGGTGCTTCACGAGGACGGGAATTTCACCGGCGCCGGCATCGAGGGTCTCAGCAAAGGCCTTCGCGAAACTGACCAGTGCCTCAGGGTCACGCGTTTTATCGTCAGTATGAATTACGACGAAAGCACGTCCTTTGTAGAACAGAAGGTTGGCGTGGGCACCATCGTCATATAAAAAACCTGCACTGCCAACCGCAGCGTCCTTCGTCTTTCCGTCATTGCCCGAACTTTCAGCGCGTCTCCGGGCCTCGGTTAACAAACCGTAAGCGGCTGAGTCGGAAGCGGTGGACTGAACAGAAACCTTAAACCGCTTGCCATCTTTCGAAGTGTAATGCCGGCTTGCTTCGGAAGTCAGTTGATTGCGCGCAATCGCGTCGGCAAGCATTGCGCGGTCGTATTGCTCAGGCCGACCGACCGCGCGATAGTCACCTACCTTGTCCGCGAGGATTCTCGCAGCCGGTTCTGCGGGCAGAACCTGCGCTGCCGCGCCTCCCAGGGCGAGGAGCGAAAGCGTGAGCACCGCGACAAGTCTGGTAATGCTACTGAGAAACACAATTAGACCTTCAACGCATGTCCTTCCTTAGAACCCGCTAAGGCTGGGATGTTCCGCAAAGAGGTTCTGTTGTCGTCGAGTTTAATGCGTGCGTCGCAGTTCGCGCAAAAGAAGGTCTGCAAAGTGGCGCGGGCGGCTGATGTTGCGGATGACAGTGGTGCCACCAAGCTCGCTGGCGTTATCTATCAACAAATTACCAAAACCGAGTAGCCGCTGAGGAATTGTGGCGGAGACGGTTACATCCTGAATTTTGGCGAGCGGAATATTTCGCGTGGTTCGTGCAATCAGGCCCGAGTCTATTTCCACTTTGGAATCGGTCAGGGTGTAACGAACCATATTTCGTTTGAGATGGTAATAAGCCGGAATCAGCAGCAGCGACAGCGCCAGCACAAGCGAAATGTATGGCGGCACTGGAATCAACGCCAACAGAAAGACCAGCACGATTGCCGCGATCACGGCGAGCGCGTAACCAACTTTGATGAAGATTAAAGTGGGACGGACGGTGAAGATAACCTGTTCGAGATCGTCATCCTCGTAATCGTCATCGAAACGCGAGGTAACGGGTAATTCACGCTGAGCCCGGACAATTCGAGTCGCTTCCGGATCGGCAGCCGGCGCGCCGCAACCGGAGCAAAAACGTACCCCGGGGGCAAGGTAGGATCCGCAATTGGAACAGTGCATCTCGCCTTACGATTTCAAGGGGTCACGGGCTTGGATTCGACCGGATGACCGGCGTTCTGCCAGGCCGCAAAACCACCTAACAACGCTCCTGCGTTTTCAATTCCCTTAGTTTTCAGTTCGGCCACCGCACGGGCGGACGTATGTTCGCTCGGTCAAGAGCAGTACGTGACAATTGTCTTGTCACGCGGCAATTCGTCGAGGTGTTTCAGAATGTCCGCCTCGGGAATTAGCTTCGCGCCCTTGATGTGACCGGCGTTGTACGAAGCTTCATTTCGGACGTCGATTACCGCGGCCTCGTTGTTGTCGATCATCGCCTTCAATTCAGCCACAGTAATACGTCGAACGCCGTCTGACGGCGTCGCCGCCGCCTGAGGTGCCGCCTTGCGCATTTCAGCAGAATTGCACGCAGTCAGCACTGCGAGCGCAAACATAGCGATAAGTGAAAAAGAAAGAAAGAAGCGCATTATCTATCCTCCGCGTTAACCGAGCTGTTCGACCGCAAGATTAAAGCTCGTTTCTTTAGTTAATTTCTTATGCCTACCTGCATTTGTCAATGCCGCAGTTCGCCCCGACCGCGCTGACAAAAGCAAATGATGGGTGGCTCGCTGCCGTGATATAGTTCGCACTCGCCCAAAACCGGATAAAGCGGAGTTGCATGCAGACGCAGCCTTCAGAGCAGACTGTTAAGTGGGCCAAGGTCATCGACCAAACGCGTTGCATCGGTTGTCACGCGTGTACGACGGCCTGCAAGTCGGAAAATTTGGTCCCACTTTCAGTCACGCGCACTTACGTGAAGCACGTAGACGTGGGCGTGTTTCCGCAGGCGCGTCGCGCCCACCAGGTGACGCGTTGCAATCAATGCGCGCACGCGCCATGCGTCGCCGCTTGTCCCACCGCGGCCATGTTCAAGCGAGCCGACGGGATCGTCGACTTCGACAAGTCAATCTGCATTGGTTGCAAGGCCTGCATGGCTGCCTGCCCATACGACGCCATCTTTATTAATCCGGAAGATCACTCGG
>JBKPNP010000151.1:0-1720 GCA_046732775.1 Acidobacteriota bacterium | reverse complement strand
GACAATCAATTTTGGCTGCGGCCGGCGAGATATCCGAGCGAATCTTGTCGCTCCCGCTGAAAGATTCGTGGGCGGGATTACGGCCGCGCGCGGGTGACACGTTGCCTGTGCTGGGGCCTTGTGCTGAAATTGGCGGGCTCTATTACGCGACCGGTCACTACCGCAATGGAATCCTGCTGGCGCCGGTAACGGCGCAACTGATAGCCGGCGCGATAGTGGATAACGCGTTTCCGTCAGACCTGGAGATTTTTTCACCCGATCGTTTTCGAATGGTTTCAGCCACCGCATGAAGCTTCCGACAATCAGACTGGAGCGCAACCGTCCCGATTGCGACCGTCGCCAACTATTTCTGGTCCTGCTAACGATGGCGTTGTGTTGCGCCACCGCTGTCGCGCAGAAGACCCCCGCGCCGGCGAAACCGCAGGCAAAACCCGCCCTCGAAAAGCGGCTTGCCAGTAGCTTGTACGGCGAAGCACAGTCGTACGTTAACGATAAGTTTGACGAATTCAATAAACTTAAAATTCCCTACAACCAGAAGCTGGAAGCAAAGACAAAACAGGAACAGAAAGATCTGGCAGCGCAATATGCAGCCTTGCTCGAGACGCGCAAGTCTCTGTCACACTCCGATCTGTTTTACCTCGGCATGCTCCATCATCTCGCCGGTAACGGCGATCCAGCGCTCGAGGCGATGCGCCAGTTTCTGAAAGGCGAAACCGGCGGCGAGAATCCACAACTCGCGCGCGCAGTCGTAGTGCTCTATACCACGCAAAAGAATTTGATTCCGGAAGCGGAAGCAGCCGTCGCCGCTTACGCGGAGAACAAGCCGCAGAGTTTGCCCGAGTGGTTTGGGATGGAGACATTGATTACTGAAGCCGCGAAAAAGCAGAAAGACTACGCCGGTATGCTGCAGCACGCGGAACAAACGCTGCGAGTTGCAAAGCTGGCAGCCGAAGGAAAAGCGGTGGGCGCTCAGAGGCGCGACGACCTGCTCTTCAAAGCCGTTTCATTCGTGTCTGACGCCTACATGCAGACCGGTCAGAAGTCGAATGCGATCGCTGCGGTTAATGACATGCGCAGGTTCGCCCTGGCGCTGCCGTCGGCTAGTCTGTTCAGGCTGTCGAACATCCGTTTGGCTGGACTCGATCGTTCAATCGATCTGCGCGCCATCTTTAACGAAGGTTCGAGCGCCGAGCCTCCGAAACTTCCGGAGTTGATAGAGGCGCAGTGGATCGACCATACGCCGGTAAAGTTGTCAGACTTGCGCGGCCAGGTGGTGCTGCTCGATTTCTGGGCGCCCTGGTGCGGACCGTGTCGTTTCACATTTCCCAAACTGCAACGCTGGCATGAAGACTACAAAGACAAGGGCCTCGTCATTCTTGGTCTGACGAACTATTCCGGCAACATCGATGGCCGCCGCGCCACGCCGGGTGAAGAGCTGGCGTATCTGCGAACATTCAAAAAGCAGAATCGCTTGCCCTACGGCTTTGTGATTGCAGACTCCTCTGTCAACGAGCTTAGCTATGGCGTGTTCTCGATTCCAATGTCTTTCCTAATCGATCGGCGTGGGAATGTGCGCTTCATCGCCATGGGAGCAGGCGAAGCCGAGATTGCGGAACTGGGAAAGACGATCGAAAAAGTGGTTAACGAGCCGGTTGACAAAAATGCTCCGGTCGCGGTTACTCAGGAGAAGTAAGATCGATGGGGCTCATCGTCGGTCTCT
>JBKPNP010000150.1:0-6742 GCA_046732775.1 Acidobacteriota bacterium | reverse complement strand
AAATCGCGTTTGAGGCGCGCGACGACAACCGCGTCGATAAGCACTCCGGGGTTTCGCAACGAATGCCGATTACTGTGATCGAGTCGATGCTCTCAAACGCTGAGCGCCGCGCTCTGTTGACCGGCGAGCAGGAAATTGTCCCGCGTATCTCCGATGTGTACGCCGCGATTCCTTCGATGACGGGGAAAATGGAGCTCGAATACGAAGGCGAACAAATCGGCGCCTCGCGTATCGCGAAGGATTTAATCAAACGTGCGGCCGGCGAAATTTTTGAAGGCTACTTTGTCGGTATGGACTTCGCGCAGACGATTCAATGGTTCGAACAGGGAAACAACTTGCGACTGGCAGACACCGCCTCGTCAGCCGAGTGCAAGACCTTGCTGGAAGCCGTACCGGAGTTGTTGGATACCGCGGCCATACCGTTCGAGTTCAAAACTTCAGAAACGGGCCAACTCGTCGCCGCGTGCGAATTCGTTCTCGAAGGTTTGTATGCCCAAAACAAGATCAGCCGTAACGAGGAAGGCGGCTATACGGCAGTGACCAAAGCAAAGAAAGATCGCCGCGGAATGATCTACGACGATCTCACCGAGACCGGCAAATATAGTTAGGGTTTGAAAAGACATTTTTGCCGCGGATTTACGCGGAAAAACGCGAATCAGAATTAACCGCTTTAACATTCAGCTGGGGACTTCAGCGACCAACGACGTGGGGAACGCTTCAAGCTGAGGATTCACAAGGAAAAACGCGAATCAGAATTAACCGCTTCAACATTCCGCTGGAGACTCTTCAATGAGCAACGACGATAGCGGTTTGAAGTTTAGGGAGTTAACTCAGAAAATAATTGGAGTTTTCTATGAAGTTTACAACGAGTTGGGCCATGGGTTTATTGAGTCGGTTTACGAGACAGCATTCGAGATAGCGCTTACATCTAGCCATATACCGGTCCTGCGACAGATCGAAGTTCCGGTATGGTTTCGCGGAAGGAAGATAGGGGATTTCACTGCGGACATGTTGGTCGACAAGTGCGTGCTAATCGAGTTGAAGGGAGGTCGAGGACTTGATCGGGCACACGAGGCTCAACTGCTCAACTACCTTCGCGCGACTCAAATCGAAGTTGGGATGCTGTTCAATTTTGGACTCAAACCAGAATTCAAAAGAATGGTGTTCGATAATTCGCGCAAACAGGTAAGACCTAGTCTTCTCGACACATTACTTTCACGAGAACAGTCCGATAACGACGATAGTGCCTAAAAAATTTCCTCTTCACTGATTTTCGCCGATCCGCGTTTATCGGCGCGAATCCGCGGCCAAATAAGTTCATGAAATTTACCCGGTATTCCAAATTCAAAGGCCTCGACATTTCGTCGCTCAACCTCGGCGACCTGATGGAGGGTCTGTCTGATTCCCTGCTCGACTCGGGCTTTGATGACGATTATTACTGGACGCGTCAACGCCGCCCTCAGGACACATCGCTTGACGCGCTGCGGCGCGCGCTGTTGCAGGCCTTAATGGATCAAGGCCTGCTCGATGAACGCCAGATACAGGAAATGCTGGCCGACAACGAAGGGCAGTACAAGGGCTCACTGCTCGAGGAAATGCTCAATCAGTTGATTGAACGGCTGGTTGAAGAAGGCTATTTAAAACTCACCGAAGAGCCGCCGCCACAACAGCAACGCACACCCGGCAGAGGCCAGCCTGAAGTTTCCGAGCCCTTGCCGCGGAACGTAAAATTTGAAGTGACTGAAAAAGGCCTGGACTTTCTCGGCTACAAAACCCTGCGCAACCTGCTTGGCAGTCTTGGTAAAAGTTCACTCGGCCGGCACGACACTGCCCACCTCTCAACCGGCGTCGAAGCCGCCGCCGCGAGCAAGCGTTACGAGTTTGGCGACACAATTAATCTCGACGTGAACACCACCCTTTTGTCTGCCATTCAAAGAGAGGGATTAACTGTTCCACTCAATCTTGAGTATAGCGACCTGCACGTTCACCAGTGTGACTATCAATCCTCTTGCGCCACGGTGGTGATGCTCGACTGCTCACACTCGATGATTCTTTACGGCGAAGATCGTTTCACTCCGGCGAAGAAAGTTGCCCTCGCGCTCGCGCATTTGATTCGCACTCAATACCCGGGCGACTCACTTCGCATCGTGCTGTTTCACGACAGCGCTGAAGAGTTGCCACTGGCAAAGCTCGCGGTCACTCAAGTGGGTCCCTATCACACCAACACCGCTGAAGGTCTGCGGCTCGCGCGTCGCATCCTGCAATCGCAGCGCAAAGAAATGAAGCAGATTGTGATGGTGACGGACGGAAAGCCGACCGCCTGCTTCATCGAGGGCGTGGGACAGACATCGCTGTCTGTCCCGTACTCGCGCAATATTCGACCGGAGGTCGGCAGGAATGCCGGTTCCACTCGCCGGATTTACAAAAACTCGATGGGCGGCGATCCGTTTGTCATGGAAGCGACCTTCAGAGAAGTTCAAGCCTGTCGAAAAGCCGGTATAATGATCAATACGTTCATGCTGGCCAGCGATTACTACCTGGTCGAATTCGTAAAACAGATGTGCGCGATGACCAACGGCAAAGCTTATTTCGCCAACCCGGATAATCTCTCGCAGTTTGTCTTAATGGACTTTCTCAAACGCAGAACCAGCCGCGTGAAGTAGCTCTACTCTGTTCAGAGTTAAGGAGTCTCGGGTGTCTGAATTAAAGCGTGGTGGTCCCCCACCCAGGCGATATCGTTATTTTGTTCCCTACTTCGTGCTGGTCATTGGGCTTCTCAGCTCCTTCTTTTTTTCTTACTACGTTTGGCGCACCGGGGAAGCAAAAGACCTCGAACGCTTCAACACCACCACTCAGGAATTGACGACCTACGTTCGCGGCCGCCCCAGGCTCTACATCGAGGTCCTGCGCGCCGCTTCGGGACTCTTCGCCGCCAGTCCTTCAATCAACCCGGCACAGTTTCAAAAATTCGTCGAACGACTCGAGCTGGCCGATCAATATCCGGGCGTCGAGGGCATCGGATTTCTTGTGCGCGAGCGGCGTGATGCTAAAACGTCGCCCGCAAACGGTGAGCAACTGGCGGCCGCTGATTTTGATATTTGGCCGAACCAAAGCGATGAGGCGTTCGTTACCACACTCCACTTCGAGCCGCTCGACCGGCGCGCCGGGAAAGCTGACTTTGCATTTCACGTTAACCCCATCTGCAAAGTTGCGATGCAAACGGCGCGTGATACCAGTTTGCCGTCCACCACCGCCGCGGTGATGCTGACCTCCGCGAATGAACAAGAACCGCAAGCCGGGTTTTTGATCTACGCACCGATTTACGAAAACGATCGTACTCCGAAAACTATCGACGAGCGGCGTGAAGCCTTGTCCGGTTTCGTTTACAGCCGCTTCCGCGCGTCAGAGTTTCTTAAGGCCGTCCTGGCGATCAAGAACACGACGGACATCGATCTGCGGTTGTACGACGGACCCGACGCAACTCCCGAAGCCCTGCTCCACGATACCGCCAGCGATCATCCGGAAACGGTTGAAACGTCGCCGCGATTCACGGCCTTTAGTCGAGTCGACGTCGCGGGACGCACCTGGACTGTCGGCTTCGCGTCCCGTCCCTCGTTCGGTTTTACGTCCAACAAGTTTTCTCTTTTCCTCACGACAGTCGGCGGCACCCTGATCACGCTCTTGTTATTTGGTCTAACGCATTCGCAGGTCGATGCTCGCGCAGCGGCAGAAGCTGCTGCTGCCGACCTGCGCTCGTCGGAGACGAAGGTGCGCAAGACGCTCAGCGACCGTGAACGTGCCGAGGTCGCGCTAAGGGAAAGCGAAGAACGCTATCGAGAGTTGATCGAAAACGCGAACGACATCGTTTTCACGTTGGACCTCGATGGTAACGTCACTTCCATGAATAAGGCCGTCGAATCGATCACCGGCTTCACGCAAACCGAGCTGATGGGCGTGAACATGTCTGAGTTTTTAACCGCGACCTCGACGCAGAGCGCACGTTCTATGACGCAGCGGAAACTCGCCGGCGAAGAACGCACTAACTACGAAGTCGAAGTCCGCGCCAAGGATGGACACCTGACCACGCTGGAGATTAGCAGCAGGCTCGCTATGAGCGACGGTAAGCCGGTCGGAGTCCAGGGAGTCGCGCGCGACATTACGACTCGCCGCCTGGCTGAAGAAGCACTGCGCGAAGCTGACCAACGCGCGCTTTCAGAATATGAACGGCTCCTGGAACGAGTCGCAGGTCTTGCTCAAACGCTGGGGACGGCCCGCGATCTGCTCGCGATCTTTCACGGGCTTCGCGAGTTTACTCAACAATCTGTGCCCTGCGACGGTCTGTTTGTGTCGCTTTACGATCCAGCCCGCGACGTACGCGTCGCGTGTTACGGATGGGGTGATGGCGTTGAAGTCGACACCGCCGAGCTTCCGCCGATGCCGGTAAATTTCACTGGACCCAACAGCCGCGCGGTGAGAACAAATGAAGTAATCATTACAAACGACTACCAAACAGAGACCCTCGGTCATCCAGCCGTGCTGGTCGGTCCTGATAACGGATTGCGGCCGCAGTCTTCGTTGTCCGCGCCGATGGCGGTGATGGGCCGCATCATTGGGACGATTGAAGTGCAGACTTACCAGCGCGAGGCGTACACACAGGAGCACGCCACCGCGATGCGCATGGCAGCAAATCTCACCGCCGTTTCAATTGAAAACGTCCGGCTGCTCGAGCGTGAAAGCACTGCGCGAACACTTGCTGAAGAATCAAACCGTCTGAAAGACGAATTCCTGGCGACGGTCTCTCACGAACTGCGGACACCGCTCACTGCGATCCTCGGCTGGTCGCGAATGCTGCAAAGCGGCTCTCTGGAAACGGAAACGGCCGCACGCGCGATTGAGACGATCAAGCGAAACGCCAAGTCTCAGGCGCAGATCATCGATGACATACTCGACGTTTCCCGCATCATCACCGGCAACCTTTATCTCGAGCTCAATCCGGTGGAGCTTGCGCCCGTGCTCGAGGCCGCGATCAACGTCGTGCGCCCCACGGCTGATGCGAAGAACATTCAGATCGCCGTTGATTTTGAACGTGAGCCCGCCGCAGTTCCTGCTGATACCAATCGCCTGCAACAGGTCTTTTGGAACCTCTTATCGAACGCGATCAAATTCACGCCCGCCGGTGGACGGGTTACCGTGGCGCTCCGGCACGCAGACGGGCACGTTGAAATTTCTGTAACTGATACTGGCCAGGGCATCCCACCAGATTTCTTGCCTTTCGTTTTCGATCGCTTCCGCCAGGCAGATAGCACCTCAACGCGACAGCACGGCGGTTTGGGTTTGGGTCTGGCCATCGCCAGGCACCTCGTGGAGATACACGGCGGCTCGATCTCGGCCAGCAGCGACGGCGCCGGCAGCGGTGCAAAGTTTATAGTGAGACTCCCGCTCGTTGGCGCCATCTCGGAAGCTGCGGCCATCGCGTCCGACGAAGACGAACTGCTCGCCGAACGGCCCTTGAGCCAACAGGTCTTGTCCGGGCTGAAAGTTTTGCTAGTCGACGATGACGAGGATACCCTCGAACTGCTGACCGCGGCGCTGGAGCAGCGCAGCGCGACCGTAACGGCGTGCGCCTCGGCAAGTGCCGCGGTCGAAGCGATCAAGCTGACGCGGCCTGACGTGTTAATTTCTGATATCGCGATGCCTGGAAAAGATGGCTACGAATTGATCAAAGAGATCCATGCGATGTCGCTGACGCCGCCGCTGCCTGCGATTGCGATCACGGCCTACGCCAAAGAAGAAGACAAACAACAGGCACTGGCCGCGGGCTATAACCGTTACCTGGCTAAACCGGTAGAGCTCGGCGAGTTCATAACCGCGGTCGCCGAGTTGTCGCGCGCGGAGTTTTCCGCAAGCTAATTCGGATGCATAAGAAATATACGATCGAAGAACGGGTCCGCTGGGGCGACGTGGATGCTGCGAGCATAATTTTCTACGGTGCGTACATTCGATTTTTTGAGTTTGCCGAAACGGAATTGTTTCGCGCGGTCGGTTTGCCGTATAGCGTCATGTTTGAGGAGCTCGACATCTGGCTGCCGCGAGTTCATCTGGAATGCGACTTTCATCACGCAGCGCAGCTCGACGACCTACTCGAGGTTTCGGTGTTTGTGGGACGCATCGGTAACAAGTCTATGCGCTTGGATTTCGAAGTGAGACGAAAAGGCGACGAAGTCGTAATCGCGCACGCGCACTTCGTGCTCGCCGCAGTCAGGCGCGACACGTTTGAAACGGTCATCATTCCGGACGAACTGCGCCGGCGCTTATCTGAATACTTAGCCGCTTGATGTCTTAATGTCCGTCTTTAATGTCCGACAAGCTTCAGCTTGTCGTCTTTATTTATGAGCGAAATGCGCAACCAACCTTCTCCGGACTATCTCGACGAAGTAACCATAGATCGTGATCCGTTAACACTGTTTCACCGCTGGCTAAACGAAGCAATTACCTCCGGTATTCACTTACCGGAAGCCATGACGCTCGCAACCGCCACCAGCGATGGGAAACCGTCAGCACGTCTTGTCTTGTTGAAACAAGCAGATGAACGCGGCTTCGCTTTCTTCACGAACTACAACAGTCGCAAAGCGCGGGAACTCGATTCGAACCCGCAAGTCGCACTGGTCTTTTATTGGCCACACTTTGAACGACAGGTGCGCGTCGAAGGAACAGTTGAACGCGTGCCGGCTGCTGAATCTGA
>JBKPNP010000149.1:0-15938 GCA_046732775.1 Acidobacteriota bacterium | reverse complement strand
TAAGACCGTTCTGTTCTGGTTTTCTCAGTATTAGGTTATAATCTAACGCCTCGGCGACCTTCAGGAGGCTCCAGCAGAAAAAGCCCGTTCGTCGCATCGATGCGAACGAGACCGCTCTTTCCAACATCGCTGCCAAGTATCCCGTCGAGACTGACGAATGACGAGAACGAAGGCGCAAATACCATAAGCTTCCTCAAGAGTATCGGCTGACCGCCCATTGTCGCTCGCAGCTCATTCACGAACCTGCCATGCACTACGGTGAATCCTGCGAGTCCCCCAACCAGTCTTCTTTCGCCGAGGAAGGTGTTCGCCTTCGTCTTCATTAGAAGACCGTCGGTCGAGTATGTCTCCTGCGCGCCTGTGTCCAGATTGAAGTGAAGCGGAACCCCTTTCGATGTCACCAGTCGAACGACTGGAGTGCCGACCCAGAAAAGATTTCGACCTGTTCGCGGAAGCTTCGCATTCTCTACCGGCTTGATCATCGTAACGCGACGGTTCACGTAATCGATTCTCAAGTCCATTCGACTGATAATGTCGAATCCGATTACTCCATCGATCTGAACCACTGCGGGAAGTCCGGCTTCTCCGCCAATGCGCACCTGCATTCTGTCGCTGTCGACGATGAGCGCAGTTGTATTTCTGATGTCGATTCCGCCGAGCTCGAGGTGCGAGATCGCTCCTGCTTGCGCAGGAACTCTTCCAGTTGTTGTCGCAACCTCGAGAGTATCAGGCGCGAGTGGCTTGATGCCGAGCTCTGTTGCCAGTCCGGATGAAACGATCGACATGCTTGCGCCGGTATCGAGCCAGAACGCGTGAGTCTTTCCCTGGATCGTGACTTCGATCATCGGCGTGCCTGCAGCCGACAGAATGAGAGGAACGACAACTGGACGTGTTGGGAAAACCATTTTGCGCGATGGAACTTTTCGGAATGCGTTCGCCCATGTTTCAACGCCCGCTTTGTCCGGACTTCCGTCAACGCCCGTGTTCCTCTTTCCCATGCTGTCCAGCTCAGCAAGCAGACTCCACTTGTCCTGATACTGCAGCATCGCACTCAACAGTATGCGCGATGCCGTAAGGAGAGTGCGGTCTGTTGTGTCTGCGCGAATCGCATCGAGTGCGAGTGCGGCATCGTCGTATTTCCCCGACATAACCATGCCGAGCGCTTTTGCAAATTCGCGCTCGATGTCGCTTACCGGCTGCCTCGATATGAATCCGGTGTCGAGGCTCGCCATCGCCTCCCAGAAGTTGTGACTCCCGCTGTTGATTGCAGCCGTTTTCCTCGGCGCCCCAGCGGAGTCGAGCGAAATACTCGGCGGAACGTAAATGAGGACAGGCTTCGCCGGGCCGCATGCGGCGAGGCAAAGCACCGTGAGTGCTTGCAATCTGATGTCGCGCAGGCGACGTATAATGAATGCAGTCACAACTTTCACTACGATAGAAATGACAGACAAGATCCGCAAATCAGAAGAGGAGTGGCGCTCTCAGCTCACTCCTGAGCAGTACCGTATTACCCGGCAGAAGGGCACTGAGCCCGCTTTCACCGGTAAGTATGCACAGACGAAGGAGCCTGGCATGTACCGCTGCGTGTGCTGCGGCAACACGCTGTTCGACTCTGATGACAAGTTTGAGTCAGGAACTGGTTGGCCCAGCTTTACCCGACCGGCGGCTGATCAGAGTGTCGAGACTGAGACGGATTCCAGCTTCTTCATGAAGCGAACGGAGGTTCATTGCAGTCGTTGCGATGCGCACCTGGGTCACGTATTCGATGATGGCCCGGCGCCGACTGGTCTCCGTTATTGCATCAACTCGGCGTCGCTCGAGAAAACTGATAAGCCGGTTTGACCCTCAGCGCTTCTTCCGCTTCGGAGGAGGCGCTTTTGGTTTTGGTGTGACGATGGGTTTGGGTTTCGGTCGGTCGAACGTTGCTGTCGTGAAATCGCTCTCATTTCCTGTGCGATCGACTTGAGATACCACAACCTGATCGGGAGCCGTTGAGCTCGCGCCGCCATCGAACATGTGTGTCGATTGAATTCCAGGAAGAATTAGTGTCGACCAATCTGGTCCATAGCGATAACGCACAACCCACAGCCACGCTTTCTCCGTTTGCGATGGCTCCATCGCAAGCGTGATCGCGCGTGTCGCAGAATCTCGCGCAAGCCACGCCACAGGCTTCGCAGGTGCAATGCTGTCAAGCCACGGCGATGCAGGAACCAGAGCGGGACCAGCGTACGGTCCTCCGATCAATTTCTCGTTGAGGCTGTCACGATCCTGCATGAACACCTTCGCACTGAAATGCACATTGCCGCCTGCGCCTTCAGTCAATCGTGTGTTCGAGATCTGATCGAGAATTTCCTGCGATTTCCATGCGTTGTCTCCCGTCGAGCCAACGCGACTCGTGAAATTGCCCGGCCAGATGTTGCGGCCCTTTGTGTTTTCTGAAATCCACCAGCTGAGAAGTACGGGATAGCTCTGCTGCTCCTTTGCGATTTCCCAGTAGAGCTGCGGCGTGAAATAATCCAGCCACCCCTCATTCAACCACTTCTTCGAATCAGCATACAGCTCGGCATAGGCGTCAAAGCCTTTGATCTGTTCGGGATATCCCGGTCGCCAGATTCCAAACGGGCTCACTCCGAACTTTACCCACCGTTTGGTCGCTTTAATCTCGCGATAGAGATCATGCACGAATGTGTCGACGTTGCTTCGACGCCAGTCGTCTCGTGACATCGTTCCGCCATTCGACTCGTATCGCTTCCATGTCACACTGTCGGGAAAATCGATGATCTCCTTTGTAGACGAGTCACGCTCCTTGTACGGGTAGAAATAGTCATCGATGTGAACGCCATCGATGTCGTATCGCTTCACAACGTCGGTGATGACTTTGATCGAATGTCGCCGCACTGCGGTGTCACCGGGATCGAGCCAGAGATAGTGTCCGTAACTCCTCACGAGGTCGGGCTGCGCAACGCTGACGTGATTCGTCGAGATCTCCGATTTCGCAGCGGGATGGTGCGCGCGATACGGATTGAACCACGCATGCAGCTCGAGTCCGCGCTTGTGCGCTTCATCTACAGCGAAAGCGAGTGGATCGTAAGCAGGCTCAGGAGGCCGGCCCATTTGAGCAGTGAGAAACTCCGACCATGGCTCGAGCGATGACGCGTACATCGCGTCAGTAGCAGGACGAACCTGAAGCACAATTGCATTCAAATGCAGCTCGACAGCCTTGTTCAGAATCGCAATCATCTCCGCCTGCTGCTGCCACGCGTTCAATCCAGGCTTCGATGGCCAGTCGATGTTCGCGACAGTTGCAACCCAGACTCCACGAAATTCGCGCGATACAGGAGGTGGTTCTTCCTGAGCCGATGCGCCGCTTACGCCGAGTATAAGCGCAATCACGCAAAGCGATCCAAGGGTTGTTTTCATACGGATTCTGGAATCATGCCGACGCAAAGTTACGCGTCTTGACGTGCCGTGTCCCGCCCAACAGAATTTTCCTGCCCCAACCAGTCATTCAACAGGAGAAAAGATGGTTCGAAAGATTCACCTCCTTCCGATCGCAGCGACGCTGAGCATCGCAGCATGTTCGGTAAAGGAAGCAACGAATACAGCAGACACGAGCGCTGCTGCCACTACAGCTGTGCCTTCGACACCCGCAGCGCCGAATGTCGTCGCGATTACCGCGTCTGAATACAAGTTCGATATGCCCGATTCGATTCCCGCTGGACTTACGACATTCAAGCTGAGCGATGCCGGCAAGGAGCTTCACCACGCAACGTTGATCAAGCTGGACTCAGGCAAGACAGCAGCAGATCTCGCCAACGGCATCAAGAACATGAAACCCGGCACTCCGCCTCCCGGCTGGGTGATTCCAAGTGGTGGACCAAATGCAGTCGCCCCAGGTGGGTCAGGCGAGCTGACAATGGTCGTGCAGCCGGGCAACTATGCAGTCGTCTGCTTCATTCCCGATTCCAAAGGCGTTCCACACGTTGCCCATGGAATGATGAAGGCACTGACTGTCACTCCGAATGCGACTGCGAATACGACGGAGCCGACTGCTGATGTGACTGTCACGCTCAAGGATTACCAGTTCGACTTCTCCACGCCCCTTACTGCCGGCAAGCACACGATCAAGATCGTCACTGCACCCGGTCAGCCGCACGAATTCACATTCTTCAAGCTCGCGCCGGGCAAGGTGGCGAAGGATCTCACGACGTACGTCGAGACCGGGATGAAAGGACCTCCGCCGGGTCAGCCTATTGGCGGAGTCGCCGCAATGTCAGCAGGTGATGCTGCTTTCTATACAGTCGATCTGACCGCGGGTGATTATGCGATCATCTGCTTCCTTGAAGATGCGAAGGATGGAAAGCCGCACTACACCCACGGAATGATTCAGCAGATCAAGGTGACTTGAAAAGGTTCGGACTGATTCTTATGGCGTTTGCAGCAACAGCCGCTCAACCGGCGGCTGTTGCTGCACAGTCAAAGATTAGTGCCGATGAAACTGCGATACGCAGCGTTCTTCAGCACTGGCTTGATGCTTTGAAAGCTGGAAATGTCGCCGAGCTGAAGAAAATTCTTCCTGAAGATTATTCGATTACGGTTTCGGAAGGACGGTTGCTGAATCGTGATGAAGATCTCGAGCCAATCGCGAGTGCGCGATTCAAGTTCGCATCCGCAGACGTAGACAGCCTGAACGTTCGATTCGTCGGGAAGAATGTCGCCATTCTCACTGGTATCGGACGCTTCTCTGTTGCAGCTGGCGATCGCACAATCAACGTCCGTGAGCGATTCACAGACGTCTACGAAAAACGATTGGGAAAGTGGATGCCTGTATCATCGCATTCCACATCACTTCGTTAGCACGGCAAACCAGAAATCGGTGCCGGGTACCTGTAGCTCTAGCTGATAGCTGTCAGCTGAAGCTCCTGGTACCCGGTACCGATTTTCTGGTTTTTCTAATACCTGCTACCGCGTTTTGTGGTTTCCCAAATCCTAAGGCGCGATTGGAATGCTCGTGCTGTACTTGGTATTGATTGCCGCCGCGACTGAATTCGCCAGTCTGGTCTGACCCAATACCGATAGTGTCGTACCATCCTGTGAGAACAGGCTGCCGCCAAGTGGCGATGCGGCCGTGGCCCCGGTGACCGGGCAGCTGTTCAGCACTGCGGTCTGGAACTGCGCCGCGGTAGTTGCTGTCGGAAGCAGCTGGCACTTTCTGATCTCGGTGTATCGACCGTTGCCATTGACCGCGCTGAGTCCCGATGCAAATACGCTGTTTGGATCTATGAAGGCCCAGCCTCTCGACGTGGCGATTCCCTGAATCGTCGCATTGAACTGAGTAACCCGTGCGTGGATGACTGCGATCTCGCTCGCGTCAATCAGGTAGTCACCACCGGCTGGTGATGCAGGATCGCAATTGATCTCAGTCGCCGTGGTGTCAGCAAAAAGTGCGAATGACACCAGGTTTGCCGACAATGGGTTTGGTGTGCCGAGTGCGGTTACTGGTGAGCAGTTGTTGTTGACGAGGACGCTGTTAAATCGGCCACCGGCATCGCGCGCGAGGAAGAAATAAGCACCCGGCTGGACGATCGGATCGAACGTGAGTGGATCGAGTATCCCGACCAGGGCCGCACCCTGCAACGATGGCGATGCTGCAATCGCGTTTGTCACCGCTGTATAAGCAGTCGTAAAAACGGAGGCCCGAGTGAGCGCCGAATCGGCGCCTGCGCTCAGCGGCCCGAGTCGGCCCGAAAGCACAGCGGCGAGAACGTCCTCATCCCCCGCGCCAAGTAGCACAAAAGTAGGACTCACCTGGCTCATCAGTTCTACCTGAGTGTGCGCTCCATAGAGAAGAAGGTTATTCCAGGTCCCCGCAGTTCCCGAAGGTATGGTCAGGAGACCCGCAACCGGTGTTCCCGGAACCGCGACGTTTCTGGGCGTGCCTGCCGGAGGTTCTGGAACTTCAAGCGAGCATGACCCGATCGCGTTAGGTACAGATCCGAAAGTAGTAACAGGAGCCGGGCATCCCGGCTGCGACACAAGCGGAACTCTGAAGACCGCCCCAGCGCGAAGTGCGATCTGCGCCGGATACGAATTGACCTGAGTGCTGTCTACAATTCCGGCTGACCTGAATCCGGCTGCATTCGCGCCACCCATCGACACCATCCGCTGGAGGAGTGTCTGCGGAGCTGGCGGATACTGAACGTCAGTGTAAACGAGAAGGATGAACGAGAACGTCGCGTTGTTCGGTACGACGAGCGTCCACGTTTTCGACGCCGACGTTTCACCCGGTGCCAGCATCCCATCCCCGCCGGCAACTGGCGCATAGTCATAGTAGGGCTGGTTCGGTCCAGTGAACGTTCCAACGCCGTCGCCAATTACGGATGCGGTGCCCGAGCCCGATGTGACAGTCGGTCCGCTCGAGAAGAATATCCTGATTCCGCCGGCTGTAGCGGAAGTCCCGTTCGTGGTTCCCATCGCCTGGGACATGAGGTTATGCAGCGTTGTGCCGAAGGTGAAGTGCAATGTGCCCGCATCGTACGCAGGGGCACCGGTAGCGATCTTCACATTTCCATTCTGTCCGCCGACAATCACGGCGAGCTTAAGCCCCGGGGGATTCGTAACAGATGGTGAGCACGATACGGTTCGCGCTGCAACATCTCCGATACAATTGAGAGTCGTTACAACTGTCCCGCCCTCAGCAGTTTTCTGCGATATGTCCGGTTGTACCGCCTCTCGATCCGAGCATCCCGCAGTAAAAAGTCCAACAACGGCAAACGCGAACACGCGGGCAGGATACTTCATAAGGAGCCTCAGCGGTTGGGTGGTTTAGCTGGCCGCGCGCCGCGAGCCGCGCGCAGCTGTCTTCAAGAGAGGCGCCGGTCGGAATCGAACCGACGAATAGCAGATTTGCAGTCTGCCGCCTTACCACTTGGCCACGGCGCCTTGGGAAAAAGAAGTTATCCGGCCATCTGGAGGGTTACAAGCGTAGGAATTGCCTTCGTTACAGGCATGCCGAAAACATCATCAGGCCCAGAGCGGTGCCGCCGCAAATTCCTGAAGTTTTTCCCCGATGGATTCGAGGACGAGACCTACATCGACTGGGAACGCGACTACAAGGAAGAAGCGCACAATCGGTGGAACGAGATGCTGAGCGAGAGCGAGGTCGCATCTCTCATCAAATCGAACGAACACGCTGAAGCAGCTCGCCGGGCCGTGACAATCGAATCCCGCACCAATCTCCTCTTCTCTTTCGAGAAGATGGCAATACGCGACGCAATCAAATCACGCGAAGGCGCAAAAGCATTTGTCGAAGGTCTTTACGACTTTCTGCACGGCAAAGGAAATCTCGAGTCGCGATTCAACGGCTGGACCCGAGTCGTCTCCGGTCTTCCTCGAAAACAGACTCGAGTTCTCACATGGCCAGTAGTCACAGTCTTCGGATTCATCGCGCAACCGAAGGTGAATGTCTTCCTCAAGCCGATGGTGACAAAGCGGGCAGCTGAGATCTACGGCTTTGACTTCGAGTACAAGTCGCGGCCAAATTGGGGCACTTACTTGAGTCTTCTTCGATTTGCAGAAACCATTCGTCGCGATGTTCGTGATCTCAAGCCTCGTGACATGATCGACATTCAGGGATTCATCTGGGTCCAGGGCTCTGACGAATACGATTGACATTCGGCCCGCCGCCGAATCTGACGTTCCACTTGTTCTCGAGTTCATTCAGGGTCTCGCGGAATACGAGAGACTTCGCGACGCGTGTGTCGCTACCGAAGAAAAACTTCGCGAAACACTTTTCTCCGATCGTCCTTCGGCAGAAGTCATCATCGCCCGCATCGATGGAGAGCCCGCTGGATTTGCTCTCTTCTTTCACAACTACTCGACCTTCCTCGCACAACGCGGGATTTATCTCGAGGATCTTTTCGTTCGACCCGAAGCAAGAAGTAAAGGCGTCGGCTTCGCTCTTCTTCGCGCACTCGCCCGGATTGCAATCGAGAGAAACTGTGGCCGGCTCGAATGGGCCGTGCTCGACTGGAATCAGCTCGCAATCGATTTCTATAAACGCATCGGTGCAAAGCCGCTTGATGACTGGACTGTATTCCGACTGACGGGCGATTCCCTCGAGAAGCTCGCCGCGAATTAACGTCCCGGCGCAATCGATAAAGGTTGAGTATGATTGTCGGCATGAGTGACCCTCATTCCGGCGATAATGAGCAAGAGGCCTCGAGACGTCTCCTTCACGGAAGGCATCTCAGACCTCTTCTCACACCACTCATCTCGTGTGTCATAGTCGCGCTATTGATCTACATCTTCGAGCGCGAGATGCCCGCATTTCACGAAGTAGTGAAGATCGGCTACTTCGTTGTCGCAGTGATATTTGTAATTGCGATGGGAAGAGCCCTTAGAACTCGCGAAGGCCGGCGGCGAAAAGGAGAACGACGTCACGGCGACCGGCGTCGCTCGGGAACCACGTAAGAACTAGAGGCCTGTTATCTGCAAGATGAAGCGGCATGGCTTCAACGACCGTCCGCCAGTCTCATCCGTTTGTCGCAGGGATGCGCGCTGCAGTTGCCAAGGCCGATACGTTCATCGGCGCCGTGGGAATTTTTCTCATATGCGGAATTGTCATTGCAGTTATTGCGACGTGGTTCTTCGGTGAAATAGCGGAAACAGTAACCGCTGGAAAGACTCAGGCCTTCGACGAAGCCGTCCTTCGGTTCCTTGGCGCGCATCGAACCAAAGCCATCGATAGCGCAATGCTCGAGATCACCGCACTCGGCACAGGAACAGTCGTGATGATGATCGTCGGTGTCTCGGCGCTGTTTCTCTCACTGACTCGTCACCGCTATTCTGCATTGCTGCTTCTGGTGGCAACGGGTGGCGGACTGGTCCTCAATCTCGTTCTCAAGCTTTTCTTCGATCGGCCGCGGCCGCATGTGATTGTGTGGGGCACTAATGCAGTGAGCTCATCGTTTCCGTCAGGACACGCCATGAGCGCAACTATTGTATACAGCACCGTCGCCTATCTTGCCGCTCGACTCGCGAAACGGAGGCTGGAGAGATGGATCGTGATGTCTCTCGCAGCGGTTGTAATCGTCCTCATTTCAACAAGTCGACTTTACCTGGGCGTGCACTACCCTTCGGATGTGCTTGCGGGTGCAGTTGTAGGACTCGCATGGGCGGCTTTCTGCATGGCAACGCTCGAGACCATTCAGAAATTCTCGCGGCGCCGTAATCCTGAGATTCAGAAGGACGAAAAGCCTGCCCCTCCAGCGACTTCCTAGCCTTTCTTTCTCAAATGAAACGCGAGACCGTCCCATATCACGAACGGACGCTCGCCCTTCACGATCACTTCGAATCCATTCGCTTCAGCAAGACGCACGACTTCCTGTGCATTGCTCTTGTCATCGCCGGTGTACGCGTAGTTCAGAATCACGAAATCACCGCCAGCCCGTAAAACGCGCGCAGTCTCAGCGAAAAAGTTTGCAACGAGCTGTTGTCCCGACTGATGCAGGTACGGGAAAGTGTCCACTGCAATTGCAGCATCGATTGTTGCATCACCGAACTCGTGAAGATCCCGACCGCTGCTTTTCATCAGTCGCACGTTGGAAAGTGCCGAAGTTCTCCTGAGTGCACTCTCGATCATTCGCGCCGACACGTCGATTCCGTGAACTTCCTTCACACGCGGAGCCAGCTCTGCAGCAACACGCCCAATGCCGCATCCGATATCGAGTACTACGCGCTTCTGCGAGATGACATTCCAGAGCTCGAGCTGAGCGATCACCTCTCTCGTGGCACGCTCGAGCAGCTGGGGATTGCCCAGCGAGTATAGAGCAACACTCGCTTCTTCGGATTGCTGCACCGACCAGTCGAACAATCGCTCGCAGAACGCAATTCCTTCCTCGACACTCGGCGCCTGATGCGGGGAATCGACATCAGAGCGAAGCATCTCCGCGATTTTTTCGCAGCCAGGCTCATTTTCAACAACAAGCTGCGTCAGGTCGTCGACTCGATCTCTCAAGAGGCTGTCCGTTGCGCGCGAAAGTGAAGCGGCTCGCTGAGTGACATCGTCGACCGCTGCGCGCACTTGTGCTGCATCTTCTGTTTCAATGAGCAGCTGCATCAGTGCGACCGCAGGCGACAGCGATCCTGAGAGACATCGCCTGAGGATGTCCCGGTTTGCCGCAGGCTCGATACCCGCAGTGAGCCTCTCGACCGCGCCTGATTCAGGATCCTGAATCAATCCACCCAACCCATTGCTGAGAGCCTGGACCAATCGCGCTCGATCAATCGCAAGCCGATGTCGTTTCGATACCGCGCATTCGGAATGACGACCTTGTCAACTCGCTCATATACCGCGTGACGTGCCTCTTCTATGGTAGTTCCCGTTCCCGTTACTACCATTGTATAGCCAATCATGCCAGCTGTTCGAAGCTGGCCGCCTTTCATCGTGACCTCGCCAAAGTGAAGTGAATCATGATCCGCTTCAGTCATGTCGTTTCGAAAACAGATCGGCGTTCCGCGGCCTAATCGATCATATCCGTCAGGATATGGAAATGGCGGAACAGTCAGCACGACGCCAACAGAAAAACCATCTTTTGTTTTGATCGAGTTGGAATTGCGCCTGATCAGACTCGAGAGAACCGTTGCCCAGTCATCGATGTGCAGCGAGTCAAGAATCGCAAACCCAGGATAGCCAAAGCGGCAGGTGAGCTCGAGCGGCCATATTCCCTGCTCATTCACGATCGTGTTGAGATTGATGTATCCGCGGTAGCCGGATTCACGCAGCAGCGGGGCAAGCTTCGCGAGTGTGTGCTCGAACATTCGCTCTGCACCACGGTACGTCACGACCGTTCCCATCTCGCCCGTGAGCTCGCCAATGTCTCCCGGAAAGAATCGCTTGTGCTCCCAGTCGAGATTTGGTGGACTCAGAAAATGTTCGCCGTTGAAGAATGCGCCGACTCCTGTCTCGACACCATCGATGAACTCCATCAGCACAAACGTTGGATGCTCGTCTCTTCCCCACAGATCTTTCATCGCAGTGAGGAGTGAGATCACGTCTCGACCATCGTCCATCTGTCCGACATAGTTTCTAGTCGACGCCCAGTCTGAGCCACTCAGCTTGAACACGTAGCGTCCCGGAGTCGATTGCAGGAAACGGATCGCGTTGTCGAACGAATCAAATTCATGAGAGTACGCCGTATTGAACCCGTATTCGGCAAATACTTTCTGTCCGTACGCACGATCACTCTCCAGTCTGTCGCCGAGTGCGCTTCCACCGATGACGTTGAAGCCTTGTTGTCGGAGGTTGTCCTGATCCTTCCCGGCGTTAGCGGTCTCGAAGACAATGATTCCATCGTCGCCTGCTTCTCGAATCCATTCGAGAGACGACTGCCATTCAGGAACGAAGTCGATCATTTCCTGCATCACGTCCTGTGACTCTTCGTCCGACATGTGAACGCGCACTTCATGACCTGCGTTCTTGAGTCGCAGGTACATGTCTCCAAGATCGTTTGTGTCACCAATTCCAAGAAATCTCACGCAGAAATTCCGGCGCCTCGTCTCGTGCCGTGAAGGAACGCGCGCATTCTGAGCTCATCCCATCGATCGAGAATCCATGCGCGAACAGGTATCGGTGCATCCGGATTTACAAGTGACGACAACCCTTCATCTGAAAATCGTTCACAGATCCTTTCGACGGTGCGTGGTAACTCCCGATTCGGCTCCTTGTTTCGTGAGAAATCTCCGGCCATCAGGAGATAGGCGAATTGACCCGAGCCATCGGGTGCGACTGCCTGCACGCTTTCATCCAGCTCGTTGATGTACGCATGAGGGAGCGATCGCAGATAGTCGCGAACCGATCCTGAGTACTCACCGTCAGCTATTGCAACGATCTTTAGTGAGTTCAGTGAGAAGCCCGCATCGAGAGCTGCGCTCAAGACTTTCGCGGGATCGGAGAGACTGCACCACGAAAGACTCATCGCTTTTGGACGAAGGTCGGCGGCGAGCTCGATAGCGCGCATGAGGTGAGCGGTACCATCAGGTCCTGCTCCCGCTTCGATCTTGAGTTTTTCTTCATCGCGCTCCGGTATGTAGGGCGGATTGCAGACGATGAGATCGGGCGAGTATTCGCGCAGCGCACTCACTGTTGCATCCGACCACATGTCAGCGCACTCGAATCGCGCGCGCCGGCCGAGCCCCAGGAGCTTCGCGTTCTTTTGTGCTGTTTCGACAGCAGTTGGATCGACGTCGAACCCTGTCAGCTTGCTTGCGCCATCGAATGTGAGCAGGTGCAATCCAACGAGACCACTCCCGGTTGTCAGCTCAGCGATTCGAGTCGTGTGCCTCGACCAGGCATTCGATCTCCGGTGACTGCGTGCATTCTTGAGAGCGGCTTCGGATGCGCATGCGCACAGCAGTGTGTCCTCGGGAGAAAAGAAGGCAGTGAACCTGAACGGCGGCACAAACGCGCGCAGCCGGTTTGCCTCGTCTATGAACGAGGGAAGAATTTTCAAGCCCGGTTCAGGTCGTCCGAATCGGTGCGGCATGCCACTCGGTCAAGTCGGTGAAGGGCTCGCCTCTTGCATTTGCGACTACATATGAATGCAAGCGCCGCACCGCTGCGAACCGAGAGGCAGCGGGAAGTACTCAGTATCATAGAGTTGCCAACTATCGCGTTGCTGCCGGATGCCAGATCGACTGAGCCGCGTGAGGACGACCTTGCAACCATTCTGACGGCTCTGTTGCAGGAACATGATCTCGACAGGCGACTGGAGTCTGAGTTTGGACTCGAGGAAAGGTTGCTGGATTCAGCGCGTACACTCTCGAAGCGGGCCTACCCATCAGATCGGACGACTGACCGGCAGACCGCACCATGGATCGATCACGACGCGCGCGACGAGCTGCACCGCGCGCTGGTTGTTCTCTATCAGCAGCACGTGCGACTCCCCACTGACGCGTCGCTCGTCAACCAGTTCCATCCGCTGCCGTGCATGCTGATGCGAATTCTCGAGAGGCCGTGGGAAGAGGACATGCTGCGGCGCGTGAATGCTTCACATGACATCTCGGAGAAAGCGCTTCCTGTTGATGTGGATGAGTTCGCGCAGTGGTTCCGCGACACTGCGTTCAATCATCCCTTGTACGAGCACGACCTCTACGTGTTCATTGCATCAGAAGCAACACGCTCACAGCTCGAATGGTTCTTCCAGATGGAATGTGCCGGCGAAGCAGCGTTCGATGATCTCGTCGCGTTGGGCCAGGTAGGAACGAGGGGCGAAGTGAAGATGGAGATGGCCTCCAACTACTGGGACGAGATGGGAAAGGGAAAGCCGCATGCTGTTCACACGCACCTTTTTCACAAGCTGATCGAAGGCCTCAAGCTGAACGCGCCACCTGCATCAGATCTTCCGTGGCAGGTTCTCGCCGGTGTGAACGTGATGCTGTGGAGCTGCATCCCGCGTCGCAACGCATTTCGCGCTCAAGGTACACTCGGCGCCGTCGAGCTTCTCGCTCCACAGCGATGTACGCGCGTAGTACATGGTGCGCTGCGAGTTGGTATGAAAAAGAAAACGGTGGTCTACTACGCAGCTCACGCCATAATCGACATCGGTCATGCAGAGGGGTGGCTGGATCATGTGGTGAAGCCGCAGGTTGCGCTGCACTCTCCCTCACGCGTCGGAATTGCTGAAGGCCTCATCGCGCGTGCTGATGCAAGTCTCGACTATTTCGACTATTGCCTGGCTGCTGCGCGAAATCTTGCGTCCTAGTTCCGTGTTTACTGCCAACAATTTTTCCAGGGGAGAGGTTTCGTCATGGCAGCACGAAAAAAATCCGGTGGAAGAAGAAAGTATGGTAAAGCCGCGAGCAAGCGCGTCGAGTCGGCGATGCGCCGCAAGAAAAAAGGAACGCTTCGCAGCGGAAGAAGCGGAAAGAAAGTAACGAGCCGAAAGCAGGCTATAGCGATCGGGTTGTCCGAGGCACGTGAGAAAGGCGCCAAGGTTCCGCGCAAACGCGGCGGAAGAAAGAGCAGCAGCGGACGAAAGAGCGGCGGAAGAAAGGGCGGCCGCAAATCGTCAGGCCGAAAATCTTCAGGACGTAAGCGTCGTTAGCTAAGCAGCTCCAGCAACTACCATCGGGCCCGTGGGCGCCGGCATTCCGCCCTCGGGCTCTTCCGTTATCGCAACAGCTCTGAGAGCATTGCGATCGAGAGCGTATTTCGCATGCATGAACGTGCCGCCGTTTGCATCGGGCTTGAACGTTCCTGCTGATATCTTCGCGTCCGCAGTGACTAGCCACACCTGATACGTCATTCCCGGCTTGGGCTGCCTCAAATTGTACGTCACCATGATCCAGTCATTCGACGAACGATTCCACATCATTCGTCCGAGCGGCTGGCGCGCACCCTGATTGGTGAGTGGAACAACTTTCACGTCGGGACCGGTCATCGCCGCGATCATCGAGTCCTTCTCACTCAACGCCCGTGTCAGACTGTCCGTCGGTGAAACAGCTGCGACTATTGTCGTATCACCCTGCGCAAGCTGCGCTCGCATTCTGTTTCGATCCGAAGTGACTCGCATCAGCTGTGCGCCAGCAAGCACAAACGCCACGGTCGCTGCAATCGCGTACCAGTTCACACTGCGACGGATTGGTTTGACATCGGGCACGAAAGGCGTTTGCGCAGGAGTGACGCGTTTCGATTCTCCCGTCACCACACGCTGCGCGCCCGGCGTCACGCGCTGACCCTGTCCTGTGAGACTCGCAACGCCGCGCGCAATATCCGGCGGGCCAGGCACAGGTGCCGCTATCGATTCACGCTCTGATCTCGCTCGCATCAACAGACGCGAACGAATGCCCGCACTACGCCCGCGATTTATCTGCGAAGAAGGAACAAGCTGGCCAAGCAGTGCGATGGTTTGCTCCATTGCCGCGAGCTCAGGGCCGCACTCGGGACATGCGGCCGCGTGCGCACGCACCGCGTTCGTGACATCAGCCGAAGCTGTGTCGAGCGCGACAGCGGAAAGCTCCGAGAATGCTTCCTCGTGAGTCATCCTGCTCACTCTGTCACTCCGCGGTGCATCGATAAAGGCTCCCTCAGTTTCTGCATTGCCAGACGCATTCGCGTCTTCACTGTTCCAAGCGGTTGTCCTGTTGCTTCAGCGATTTCCGACTGACTGAGTCCACTGAAATACCCCAGCTCGAGCACTTCGCGCTGCTCGTCCGGTAAGTCAGCAAGTGCATTGCGTATCTGCTCTCTGAGCTCCGCTCCCTCGACTTCCATTGCTGGATCGGGAGCAGTCGACGGAAGGTCAGCGAAGCTGAAGTCCCCTGAGACGGTGTCTGCTCCGCTGCGTCTTTTCGCGCGAAGCCTGTCGAGCGCCTTGCGTCGACCAATAGTCAGAAGCCACGTCGACACCGCGCCTTTGGATGGCTCATACGAATCCGCTTTTTTCCACGCCTGCCAGAAAGTTTCTTCGACCACGTCTTCCGCCTCATCCGGATCCTTTAGTAGATGCAGGACGAGCGAATAAAGCGATCGAACCCAGCGGTCGTACAATGCTCCGAGCGCCGTCTCGTCCGCTTCGACAATGCGTCTCATCAACGCTACGTCTTCTGCGTTCGACCCGTTCACCCCTGAATACGACTGCCCCCGCTCGGACGGATTCATTGTGGAACGAATGTATCGGTCAGAGGGAAGTACGCTAGGGATTCACAAAGCCGTTACGCGAGCACGTAAGGCAGTGGGCCCGGACAGTAGTCCAGTAAGTAGTAATCAGTAATCGGTAATGAGTCGTGAGTAACCGTGCGTTACGTACTGATAACTCCTGACCCATTACTGACTACTAATTACTGGACTACTGTCCGGGTTGCGGTGTTCCAGTACCGTTAGTACTTGGCGAGGTAGTTATCGAGCTCCCATTGCGAGACCTGAGTGATGTACTCCT
>JBKPNP010000148.1:0-2066 GCA_046732775.1 Acidobacteriota bacterium | reverse complement strand
CACGCAACACGTCGAGCAAGCGCGACATAGGATGTGCGTGAACAGTGCGCTGTTCGCCGTTAACGGTACAATCGATCTGCATTTCGTCAGTCATTTGATCAATCGCGGGCGAGCTCTTCCATCATCGTTTCAGGCATCAGCGGCACGTGAGTAAAGCTGACGCCGGTTGCATGTTCTATCGCGCTCAGAATTGCCGGAGCGGCGCCATCCATCGGCAGCTCGCCAATTCCTTTCGCTCCGCCCGGTCCGTACGCGTAAGGGTTTTCTTCAAAATAAACTCGAATGGGTGGGATGTCGGCGGCAGTCGGGATGATGTAATTCGTCATCTGTCCGTTCGCCATGCGGCCGTCTTTCCACACCACCTTCTCGAAAAGCGTGAAGCCTATCGCCTGCGCCACACCGCCTTCAATTTGTCCCGCCGCCAACACCGGATTGATGACACGACCGACTTCCTGCACTGCCACAAAATCTTCGACACGCGCTTCGTAGGTCAGCATGTCGACGGTAACTTCAGCTACGTACACAGCCCACGCATAAGTGCCGTACGCATCGCCCTGATACTTTTCGTCGTCCCAGAAAACGTTTGGCGGCGCCTGGTATTTGCTGAATGTTTTCAGCGGGCCAAAGTCTTCGATGTACTTACGACACGCAGCTGAGAATTCGTCTGAGCTATACCTCTCGTCCAACACGCCACTGCCGATGAGCGTTTGCCGGAGACCAAGCACCGCTGACTCAACCAGCTTTCCCACCACCATGCAGGTGCGCGAAGCGACTGTCGGCCCACTGTTGGGAACGTTGCTGGTATCAGGCTGCGCGACCTCGATGAGCGACTGATCGACGCCAAGCGCTTCGGCTGCAATTTGGGAAAAAACTGTATTTGTACCCTGACCTATCTCGGTGCTGGCAGCAAGAATCTGGACACGCCCCTCTTTCGTTGCTTCGGCGCCTACGACTGAGGCGAGGTAAACCTCACCTGAGCCTGTGAATCCGGCGCCATGCATGAATGAAGCGAAGCCGATGCCCCTGCGGATGCGACCGTGATTAGCTTCGCTCGCGAAGCGCTGCCGTTTCTCGTTGTAACCGGTTAACTCGAACGCGCGATCCAACAACTGATCCATGTCCACTTTTTCGCGAATCACCTGGTTCGTCGCCGTGGTCTCGCCTTCCTTAACGAAGTTACGGCGGCGCAATTCTTCAGGTGTGAGTCCAAGCGTGGCGGCGACCTTATCGAGCTGCCGTTCGAGCGCAAAAATACTCTGCGGTGCGCCAAAGCCCCGGAAGGCGCCATGCGGCGGAATGTTGGTCGCCACGGCGCTCGACCGTATGCGAACGTTGGGACAGTAATAAGGACCGGCCGCGTGAATGGTGCCGCGTGAAAGCACCACCGGAGATAGCGTGCAGTAGGCGCCGCCGTCAACGATGAATTCGATTTCCATCGCTAGTAGTTTGCCGTCTTTCGAAACCGCGGTTTTATGACGCGTGCGCGAAGGATGACGCTTGGTCGTTGCCACCATATCCTCGGCGCGGTCGTAGATCATCTTTACCGGTTTGCCGGATTTCCAGGAGAGCAGTGCCGCATGTCCGGCGAGCAGCGAGGGATACTCTTCCTTGCCGCCGAAGCCGCCACCGGTTTCGGTTTGAATGACGCGAATCTTTTCTTCGGGCAAGGCGAACAACTTAACCAGCGCTTTGTGAACGTAATAGGGGCACTGCATCGATCCCCAAACTGTTACGCAGTCGTCGGGGTTGGCGGTGGCAATCGCGCCGTTATTTTCGATGTAGAGTTGCTCCTGCGCGCCCGTTTGATATTCACCCTCGATGATGTGGTCCGCCGTCGACCAGACGTCATCCACGTTTCCCTTATCAACCAAAAAGGACTTGAAGACGTTGTCTTCCCCCCACACGATTTCCTTCTTGTTTACGGATTCTTCAAGGGTAAAGATGGCCGGCAGTTCTTCATACTCGATTCGAACATTTCGCCGCGCTTCCTCGAGCAGATACTTGTCCGCGTGGGCCAACAGCAGGATTGGCTCTTCCGGATGATTGACGACTTCCGCGGCGAGATA
>JBKPNP010000147.1:0-7234 GCA_046732775.1 Acidobacteriota bacterium | reverse complement strand
AAGTTGAGTGGCGTGGTAGCCCTCCATGACTGTCGGGCTACTGCCCCGGCGCGAACGGCGCCGTGAAATAAGAGTTGAGTAGAGTCACACTCGAATATCGACAAGTCGCTGCGCTTTGCAATTGAGACCGTCGAGCCCGTACGCTTCCAGCTAAGCCCTCACCAAACCTGTCTCAGAGCGAGAGGGCAGTCCGGATCACACTCTGATTCGTCAAGTATGTTACTTCCGACGTCGTCGGGGCATGCAGGTAACCAAAGAACCGCTCTTATAGATTAGGTCTCGCCGCTTCAAACACCTTCAGATCATTTCGCGGCCTTGGCGAAGGTGAATCCGCTATAACTCAACGAGCTGATGTTTCCCTCAGCATCCTTAACGAAGTTAATCACCTCGCCGTTCCCGCCGGGCAACATGACGACGCGAATGGAGTCCTTTTGAGTAAACGGCGTGGCGACCGTGTTGATGCTTCCCATGCGGACAGCGAACGCTTTTTCTTGTGCAACGATCTCAATCTTGCCGAGCAGGTCGTTAGTATAGTTTCCCGCATACTCAGCAAACGGCTTTGTTAGTTGCCACTCTCTCTTCGAACGCGCGACAGCCTCGTTGGCGATTCCCTGCTTTCGGCTCTCATAAACTGTAAACGTCCGCTCGAGTTCCTTGCTGAAATCGGCTTCGAGGTTATCCGTTCGCAGCCACCAGTCGTAAGCATAAGCGGCGAGCATGTCCGCAAGCCGGCCACCGATAGCGTCGTTATTCACCATGACGCCGACCGCAACCCTTTGCCCGGGCATGAACGAGACGTGGCTGCGATACCCGGGATAGCCGCCATGATGGTAGATCACTTTTTCATTGCGGTACGTGCCGATCTGCCATCCCAGCCCGTATTCGCCGTCGCCCGAAAATGGCGGCTCGTTACGCGTGCTTTTCGTGTAGCCGGTTTGTGCCTTGCGGATAAGATCTGCCGGCACCACTTGCTTGCCGCCAAGTTTGCCGCCATTCATGTTCAGGTTGAGCCACCTGCCCAGGTCTGAAATGCTCATGAAAATCCCACCCGCGGACTGCATGTTCTCGTCCGTTTTTTGCAATTGGCTGCGCACCATCTTGCCCGCATCGGGACCATCGGTGGAGATTACATAAGGCGCCGCGACATTGAACTTTTTGGCGCGAGCTTTTGAAACGTACGCCGTCGTGTGCTTCAAACCCGCGGGCGTGAAGATGCGCTCCTGTAACACGTCCTGCCATTTCTTGTTGAGATGGTAATGCAGCGCGAGTCCATAAATGTTGTAACCGAGATTTGTGTAGTTGTACTTGCCAAAGTTCGATTCGTTCACCGTCGTGCCTTCGGCAAAAACATGATCGAGCTCGCGCTGATCGATTTGACCCGTAAAGGCGAGGCGGTGGACGAGCGCCGGGTTTCGCAAGCCGCTGGTGTGCGTCAGGAGATCTTGGATCGTGATTTTGTCCGGGATGTCACTCTTGAAGCGAATGCCCGGAGTATATTTCGTGAACGGATCCGACAACTTGATCTTGCCTTCCTGATCCAGCATCGCGGCCACCAGCGCCGTAAACGACTTGGTCGACGAAGCCATGTAATAAAGCGTGTCGGTGTCTGACTTGATGCCGGCTTCCCTGTCAGCCATTCCGAACCCGCGCACAAAGATCGGCTTATCGTCCTTAATCACGACGAACGCGATGCCCGGCAGCTCAGGAAACTTCGCCAGCGTATCTCTGATACGAGCGTCGAATGCAGCGGTAAAGTCTTTTTCTGTAGGGCCCGCGCCGCTCTGAGCGAAAACGAAAACTGGAGCGCAATTCAATAGCAGAGCAATAAGCGAAATAACGATGAGTTTTTTCATAGGCTCTCTCTCGCGATGTGGTTTGAGGTCGTTAATACGCTACGACTCGCTATACGCAAAGGTTCCGTTCATCCACGATGATCAGCTGCTGGATTTTATCGTTATGCGGGTAAGTCGTTCACGGATTTCTTTGCCACAGCATCCCGCAAAATCCGTTCAAACACTGCCGCGGCCGCGGCGATCACGATAGAGCCGAAGGTGACGAGGACGCCCATAAAAACCCCGCCGGCACGATCATCACTAGTGTGCAACATTATGAAAACCTCCGCTCCCGCAACAAAACCAATGGTGGCGAGCGCACAGAATTTTATGGTCCGCAGAGCTTTTACGGTCGCAGGTGAGAATGCCTCGTTCTGTCTGAAGTATCCCAACAGCTTGAATGCCTGATAGAGCGCGAGGAAAAACGGAATGGACCCGACATACACATACGCCAAAAATGGATCTTTGAAATAGACCTCAAAGAGCGTGGAGTGGGTGTTTCTGCCTTCGAGGTGAGGTTCCCAAAGCAGCAGAGCAAGAGCGCCAATGCCAACAAGCACAACGACTGCCTGCAGAAATATCGTTGGCACAACGAGTGATCGCTTTTTCATTTACAGATCCCCGAACGCTTGCGACAGGCGCACGCTCAACAATGTCGCCGCTCCCTGGTGACCCTACGCGGTTGGCTCTTGCTTCGCAGCTTCCCAACGCGCCCGCGCCTCCGTGAATTGTTCGACTCTTTCCGCTAGTTGCTCTTTTGCGTGAGGCAGCTTCATCACCACCTCTTCCAGATGCTGAAAAGCCTGTGTGTCATCGTATTTTGAGGCAAACATTGAGCGCAGTTCTTCAAGATGAGGGTAAAGCTTGACGAAGACATTCACTGGCTCTCCCGGATTTGCGTCCATAAACATCTTCCAATCTATCGCGCCGTTACTGATGAAGGAGGCGGCCATTTCCCAATACGAGGTAACCATTCGGAAGTAGGCGCTGTGTTCTCCACGCAGCACATTAACGACGTCTTGAGCGCTGCGCGGATGAAATTCTTTCATGTACCATTCGCGCGCCTTTCGCATCAGGTCTTCGCGCCGAAGATCATAGAGTTTAAGAATGAGGTCTGCACTTTCGTATGCTGAACTCATAACCATGTTTCCTCTCAAAACAAAATATCAGGTACACGAACCAAGGTTAGTTAACGCACCCTTGAGCCTGCCCGCAGCTCGATCGACTGCGCGGGACTCATGGCCCACTCTTGCTGATACTTCGGTTACTGCGATCCGGGAACCAGAAAGGCGAGGCGGTGCAGTCTTGTGACCTGCCACCGACATGCACGGCGACGGGACGTAGCTCGCTGTAGCGTGGGCTTCCCGAGAATGACGAAATGGGGCGCCAAACGCCCATGGAAAGCGCCAGCGCTTCGAACGCGATCGCGGTTGCAAGTAGCAGCGCCGCAGTCGGTACGAAGATGAACTTGCGGATTCGTGGACGCGAGGCTCCTAAGCGGGACGACAGCGGACGCAGCAGGAGCATAACGATGCCGGCGATCGCGAGGAGATTGAGCCCGTACAGCCATGGGATAAAGAAGTCGGTGGCCGAAGTGACGATACTCGCCTGCTCAAACGGGAGCGGGAACCCGCGCACCGCCGCAGCCGGTCCGTCATCCCTGACGCTGCAGTAGGGGTAGGACCATTCGACTGTAACCAGTTGCTCGATCCACCACGCCGCGCCCAATGCCGCGGCTACCAGCTCCCAACGTCCGCTGTTTGCTTTAGTCATGATTCTCGAAGCAGCCGCACGCGCGTTCGCAACACGCTCGGTTATGTGGCCTACTGGTAAACCTTGCCATCGTGCTTGAGCCAACCTGCTGTGTGACGTTTGCCTGGATCGAGATGTGTCCAGTGAATCACTCCGCCGTCGGGGTTCCATTCATACTCGCCGCTGAACGACACCACGTCGCCTTCGCGAAGCCCGAGAATTCTGGGGGCTAGATCGATATTGTGAGCGATGAGCAGCGTCTGGCCCGACGCTAGTGCGATCACGAAACGCTGATGCCGGCTCCCTTCTATATCATCGGACAGCACCGTCTGAACCACACCTTGTCCTTCCACCTGCAGGTTGCGCGCGTGTCGCTCGAAGGCACGGGCGAGTACCTCGTCGCTGCCCGAGAGAGTCGGCGGTGGCGATACCTCAGCGGAGAAGCACCCGATAGTTACAGCGCACCAGAGAGCTAGGATGACAGGCATGAACCGCATCCTTATTGTCGGCAGCCTGAGGCGTTGAGCCGCCGAACCCGGACTTTCGGCTGCGTGTACTAAAGAAGTAAGTCTACTGGAGCACAATGTCATCGCCGGAGTGCGGCGTCTCGCCGCATGAGCGCGAAGTGCGAAAACAAAATCGATAGGGGTTCACCTGTAGGGATTGGCTATCACCTAAGTTGCCGATGATACGTTACGCGCGCCTCTCCGACGACCTTCCATTGGCCCTCTGCGTGTTGCAAACGAAGCTCTTTTCGAACAATTAGAATTTCACTGTTATGTATGCGGATGGTTAATCGTAATTCCGGTTCGCGAGCAAAGGCTGACGACTCTAATATCCACTCGCCCATGCGTACTGTCCCCCAACAATCAATCGACACGTCACCCGGCTCAGGGACTGAGGGCTTTTGTTGCGGCTTTAAGTGCGTCAGGTAATCCTTAACGGTGAGCTTGATCCGTTCTGCGTCCTGCAGCGTGACAACGAAATCGCGCTGCGCGACTTTCAGGGTTGTTTGCCGTAAACAACTATCCTTACCCGCAGTAGTTTCTTGTTGGCATTTGGCGCTGCCGGTGGCCGTGCAGCAGCAGGCGGCGAGGCAAACAAGAAAGCTGAATTTAATTCGCATAATCAAATTCTGCTGCAACGGAGCGCGGGCGCGTTGAGTTACAGCGATTGCAGGCCCGAAGGGCCTAAGGTATTGCCTTCAGTTTTCGAGTTTCCTCCCTCAAAGGCGGCAAGCCGACCTCAGCACGACGCTTATCGACGTTAGCCTCGTCTTCAATAGGGTAAGTGCCGCTCCCTTGCTTCGAGCGTGTCCCATAAACTTGCGCCTTGCCTTCTGCCACTCGAATATCGTCCAACAGGAAAGCATAATTACTGCCGTCAGTCTTACCCGCACGATGAGCCTGCTGCACTACCGGCAACAGTTCTTTCTTCAATTCAAGATCAGCGTTCAAAAGGATCACCGTCGCAGCCAATGATGCGTCCGCTCCCACAAGATTATTCCCCGGCCAGCCATATTGTTTGACGATCGCCTTCAGCCTCAGGGCATCATCACGATAGGCCTTCTCCAAACGATCCATCGGAGCATCGCACTCATGAAATTCAGCGGCACACTTCTCCAGCCGTTCACGCATCTCGTCAGCCCGCTTGACAGTGTTAAGCAATTCGGCACGCAGGGCAGGACTCGACCCGCTCTGCGTCTCCGTTGTTTGAGCCTGTGCAATCGTGATCAGCAATGAAAGGCCGGCAAACAGCAGCGATAATTTAAGCATTCTCATGGTGTCCACCTCAGCAGTCCTCAACGTCTTAGTTCCACGATCGCAATGATTTCCTCCTCACGTAGAGCATCCTTGACTGGAAGTTGTTCTGCGGCCTTGAGCAGCTCGAGTGACTTGATACCCGGCCGCAGCAGCACAAGGTATTGACGCCCAACTTCCAGTTTGGCGCTGACGTACTTTGTGTTGGGCAACATACTGCTGTTTATGTAAATGGATCTGCCGCCGACCTGACCCCGGTAGACTTTGGTAATTCGAAACCAGGACGTCCTGGCCCATACCTCCGTCCCATCACGCATCCAGATGTAAGGACTTCTTCCCAGGAAATATTTTCCGGTGGCAATGACAGTCGCCCGCTGCCTGATCTGTTCCGGGAGCTGATAGTAGGCGTGCGGCAAGTTTTGATTTCGTGAAACCGGCGCCAAGAGAAGTATCGCCAAAGAGAATAGATGAATCACGGAAACCTCCGCCTTCGAACCTCAAGCGTCACGAGTGACAAGAACTATTCATTAGCGCCCGCGTTTTTCAGCAGAGCGATGATTGCCGACCGCATCTGATCTGCCTCGGGGCTTCCCGAGAACAACTCCTTCGCGTACGTCATAGCGGTGTGACCATTTCGATTCTGGAGACTAACCTGTGCGCCTTTCTCCAGCAGAAGTTTGACGACGTCGAGGTTACCGGACTTGGCGGGCGTGATGCGGCTATGCTTGATGGCCGTCATTAGCGTCGTATCCCCTTGCTTGTCCTGGGCATTGACGTCGGCGCCGTGCTCTAACAACACGCGCAGGACTTCCACTTGTGAAAAGACACCACCCGCCTCGGTAAACCATTCATAGGCAGCATGCATGAGCGCGGTCTTCCCCTCCTTGTCCCGGGCGTTCACCTCAACTCCGCGTTTCAACAGCAGCTCCAGCATCGCGACGTGAGTTTTGACGTCGCTGCCGGCGTCAACCCTCGCTGCTTTCATCAACACCGTTTGGCCGCTTTCGTTGACATCCTTAACGTCGGCTCCTGCCGCCAGCAACAAGTGCACTGCCTTGAGGAAATCGCCCTGCACCGCATACATCAGCGCGGTATCGCCCGCTGAGTCTCCAGAATTTGGCACGATGTTTCTGGCGTTTGGGTTGGCGCCCTTCTGCAACAGAAGTTGGACGACTTCAGGTCCGCCTTCTTTCGCCGCGTTCAGCAGTGCTCGATCGCCTGCGGCATGAACGTCAGCGCCGCGCTCAAGCAGAAGTTTGACGATGACGATATTCTGCGGGTCGTTCTCGTTTGCTGCTTCCATTAACGCTGTGTCGTCACCATCGTCGGTGAGATTAATATCCGCACCCTTGTCGAGTAAGAATTTCACCAGCTTCGGATCAGACCAATAGACCGCATACTGTAAAGCGTAGTACCGGTTGTTACTTGATCTGGCGTTAATGTTTGCGCCGCTATCGAGGAGTTGCTGAATCCTGGGCCAGTCTCGACGCTCCACCGCCTTAATGAAAGCCTCATCAAGATTTTCTTGCAGCGGCGGCTTGCGCTGGCCACTTCCGGGTTGAGCAGATGCGATGCTTAGTGTGAGACAGAGCAACAGCCGAAAGGTGAGCCGGCGGATCTGACGGTAAGTCATGGTCGGGCGCCTCCAAGAGACCTATGTAAGGATTGCTAGCGTTCGGGATTTAAGAACCTGGTCTCGACAATGAGACGCAGCCACTCTGCAGCACGATGCCCGCGGTTTGCGGAAACTGCAGCCGCCAGAACCTTTGAACCAATACTCGTTGAGATTGAAGCCGGGATTGGGTTTCGGCGTTGTCACAGACAATCGCGCGGTCGCGTTAAATTGTACCGATTGCAGGCCTGAAGGGCCGTTGGTGAATGCCACGCCCG
>JBKPNP010000146.1:0-2849 GCA_046732775.1 Acidobacteriota bacterium | reverse complement strand
GGATCGATTCCCTCTTCTGCTTTCTTCGTCAGCAAGGCGAAATCCAGACGCTCGATCGGCGTCGCGCCTTCCACCGTCAACTCCTTACCGATGCGCTGCTCGTCTTCAAAACCTTTTATTTCATGACAGCCAGCGCAGCCGTACTGCTTGATCAGCGCCTGGCCCTTGTCGCGCAGCTCCGGACTGTCCATGAACGCAGCCGCGTCGTACTGCGGCGGCGAAGACAGCGAGAAGAGATAACTCGCGATGTCGCGCGCGTCCGTTTCCGACAAGCGGAAGTTCGGCATGACGGTCATGTTCTGCACCTGCAGCTCAGCGCCGTCGTTCGGGCAGCGCGAATGCAGTTCAGTATCAAACACGTAGGGCAGATTATGTTTTGCGTAGTCCTCTGAGGTGAGGTCACGCTTTTCTTTCGGACAGTAAGGCGCCCAACGCTCGCGCGGATTATGAATCCAGCGAACTATGTAATCGAAGTTAGCCTTCTCGCCGACCTTTTGCAGGTTTGCCGCGAAGGTCCCGCCGATCTTGTTGTCTTCCTCGCCAATTGAGTGACAGCCAAGACAGCCACGCGTTTCGAACAGTTCTTTGCCGTGCCCGGCATCGCCACGTTGCTGTTCGGGAAGTTTTCCGTCGAAACCGTCCTGCCAGAGATAAGCGGCAATCGCTTCAATCTGATCCTTGCCGTCAGCATCGCGCATGTTTGGACCGCTGTTGTCCTGATGCTCAGCGAAACGCCAGAAGGTCGGCATCTTCGTGCCCGGACGGAATCCCTGCGGGTTGGCGAGCCAAACTGGAATCCACTCTTTGCGCAGTTTCAAGCGAACGTCTTTTAAGTTTGGTCCGACTTTCTTCTGATCCTGCATCAGGTATCTGGCCTGCAGGTTCAGTTGGTCGATACGCGCTGCCAGAATACTGTTCGTTACCTTCAGAGCTTCGGCCTGCGCGAGCAATTTCTGCGCATCTTCGTCGCTGGTTCCCTCGGGCGGATTCTCGTTCAGCCTGATTTGCTTCTGATTGCCGGTAATCTGATCCTCGAGTTGAGCGATGCTTTGGCGCGTGTTGCCCAGCGAATCGCCTTCACGATCGAATCCTTCATAGCGATGACAGCCCATGCAGCCGCGTTGATAGAAAAGATCGCGGCCGAGGTTAAGCGTGTCCGCGCCCTGGGTTACACGGTCTTTTGCGTGACACTGCTGGCAGCCGGCCTCGGTGTTTTCCTTTTCAAACATCGGCCAGAGCCAGAATTTGTGCCGCCCGTGCCCCTTCTCTTCACTCGTCGTCGCGCGACCGTTGCCCCAGTGACAACCGGCGCAACCAAACTTGTCCGGCGCGTGTATTTGGAGAATTTCTTTTTTAGGATGACTGACGAACGCGCGCGCGAGACTGTCGGGTTTCTTACCAGGACCGCCGGGCGCTAAGTCTTCCGGACGCAGGTCGAGCGGTTCGCGAATGCCAACGTGACAAACTTCGCAACGGTCGACGATGTTGAACTCGTTGACGCTGATCTGGTGCGGCAGAATCGAGTAGTCAAACTGATCCATCTTGCGGATCAGTCCATCGATCTGGCCGGGACCGAGGCCGGTCATGTGATGTTTCAAATAGTCGTCGCGCTTCTTGCCGAGTTCGGTTGGCTGCTTTAGCAGCTCGGCCTTTTCGCCGAGTAGCTTCGCCTTTTCATCACGCAGATCGTTGAACAGCTTCTCGAGCTGATCGTAATTCATCTTTTGCGTGTTGTTTTTGCCGGAGCCGTCAGCGGCGGGCAGATCGACTTCCACCTGCTCTGCGCGCTTCTGTTGCGCCTGCTTGCGATACTTATCTTTCGAGTTAGCGTGAGCTATTTCTACGTTGTAATTGATGACGGTGAGTTTGCCGCGTTGATTTTGAAAAGGTTCGGTAACCGCGTCGAGCTCGCGCTGAATCTGAACCACCTTTTTATCGATTTCAGCTGTTTGGGGCTTGACGGCCTCGAGCGCCGACTGTGCTTCGCCTTCAAGCGTTTGGTATTCAGGATCCTGTTTTACTTCAGCTTCGGTCTTACCTGCCTGCGCCTTAATGCTCCTCAGGTATTTGGTGTAGCGACTGACGAATTGTTGCTGAATACCTTTCCAGGGACGCTGGCCAAAGGCCTCATCATATAGTGACCAGGCGAGCGTTGCAGTGAGTAGCAAGGCGCAAATGAGCATGATGCCGCTGGTTGAGCGGCTCACGATCGGATCCTGCGCCGGAATCTCCGGCTCCTTCTTGATTAAAGACTCGCTGGCTCCGTCTGGCACTCGGCGTTAGTCCTCCACACTCCTGATCGTCAGATATTGAACCAGGGTGTTACCCAAACATACTTAATCGTTAGCGCCAGCCGCAGTATTAGTTTGACCGGCATGGCCAGCAGCACGCTGACCGCAAAGAACTGGAAGGTTACGTATTGCAAAAGACTGGTTCGCGCCAGCAGCTTCTGCTCGAAAGCATCTTTTGGAAACAGGCGCAATGGTCGGAAAGTAATTCGTCTGAAGTCCACCGTCATTAGCCAGTGGAAGAACAAGGCGCCCAACACATAGAACCCACTGACGACGAAAAAGCCAAACAGAAACTTGAACGGATCGGCCGACAGGAATCCGAGATGCAAAGCCTTCCCAATGCGGCTCATTGCGATCCAGTCGTGCAGGTCGACGTTCTTGTCGAACACGACCGCGTTGTGGTCCCACGTCTGTCCCGGCCAAAACCAAATCCAACCCGGCCCACGAATAAACGTGCCGATCACGATCAGTAGAATCCACATCAGGAAGCCCCAGCCAAACATGCCCACCGCAAAGCGGCGCTGCTTCAGCGTGTAATAGCCGTTGCCGAGCGGATTC
>JBKPNP010000145.1:0-1103 GCA_046732775.1 Acidobacteriota bacterium | reverse complement strand
GGACGCAGCTCGGCGAGCGTGCAGGGCGGATTCGAAGCAATCTACGGTCAAACTGTAAACGACGTGCTTGTCGGCACCGGTAAGGAAACGTTTGCCGCTGTGAACTATCTCAAAGAAGTTAATCCAGCGCAGTATCGACCGGAAAATGGCGCGCAGTATCCGCGCACGCCGTTTGGCAATTCGTTGTTACAGATCGCCCAGCTAATCAAAGCGGGGGTGGGACTCGAAATCGCGTTCACCGACATTGGCGGCTGGGACACACACGTGAACGAGGGCGGCGCACGAGGACAGCTCGGGAATCTGCTGCAGCAGTTTAGTAGTGCGATTGCGGCGCTCTATTTAGATCTCGGCCAGCGCATGGATGACGTCGTGATCCTGACGATGTCTGAGTTTGGCCGCACCGCGAAAGAGAACGGCAACCGCGGAACCGATCACGGTCACGCGAATGCGATGTTTGTGCTCGGTAATGGTGTGCGGGGCGGAAAAGTTTACGGCCAGTGGCCGGGACTGAAGAGCGACCAATTAAACGAAGGCCGCGATCTGGCGCTGACGACCGACTTCCGCGATGTGTTTGGCGAGATTGCGAACCGTCATTTGGGAGTTTCGAACGTGCAACCCGTATTTCCGGGTTACGCCGCGAGCGCTGCGAAATTTAAAGGCTTCCTGAGGTAAAAAACGGGGGGAGATTTACCCACGTCCCTGTTTTATCCGGCGTTGGATCGGCCTAAGCGGTTAATGAAGTAGAGCATCGCAACTGCGATCAACGACACGATAACCGCGAGCGTCAGTGCTTCATTGTCGCGTCCTGCCTGCACGGCGTCGTAGATCGCAACGGACGCAGTTTGTGTCCGGCCCGGAATATTTCCCGCAATCATTATCGTCACACCGAAATCGCCGAGCGCGCGCGCAAACGCTAGCGCAGTGGCCGCGAGCACACCCCGCGACGCCAGCGGCAAGGTGACGCGAAAGAAGATCATGCGTCCGCCCAGTCCGAGCGTGCGGGCCGCTGCTTCAAGTTCCGTGTCGACCCCTTCAAACGCGGCGCGCAAACTCTTCGTTACGAGCGGCAGCGCATGAATAGTCGCGGCAATGATTGCCGCGCC
>JBKPNP010000144.1:0-11003 GCA_046732775.1 Acidobacteriota bacterium | reverse complement strand
TCTTTAATTAGGTTGTTGAGAAAGCTCATTCGGTTAGAAGTGCTTAGTGTTTTGAACTTTGTGCTTTGTAACCGGCGGCGGGTGCACTACGCAAGCCAGTTGCCGGTTCGCGTTCGCCGAGGCCATTCGCAATCTCTTTTTTCGCTTGCAAGCGACGCCGCTTGCGCGCTGCTTCTTTGACCTCTTCGGTGTATTCCCAATGTTCCTGATTCGAGTGGCCAAGCTTTCCGCCCTGGCCACCGTCAGGTTTGCCTTTGCCGATTCCCATCTCAACCTACTTCTTAGTTTGTCGTTCAGCAAGCGCCATAAGTTCTTCCGGCATCCACTTGCCGACGCCCTTTTTTGTCGACTCTTCAATGCCGACGCTGCGATCGTGCCAGTCGTCTCGATTGCCTTCGGGACCGCGTTGCTGTTCGTAAGTCTCCGTCTGCTCGAGGCTCAGAATTATTCCGTCAATCACTTCTTTCCAGTCCTGAAACTGAATGCCACGACGGACGATCGGCAAGCCCGCCGACCAATCTTCCTCAGGCGCGCGTGAATCCTGTTCGGGAATCGTCAAAGTGTGTAGCGACGGAAACGGCGCGCCGGTAAATTGTTTGACGAGCTGGGTCCTGATGTCCTTGTAAGACGACCCGGGGTTCTCGCGTCTCAGTTCCTGCGCCCGGCGAAACAGATCGGAAACGCTGGTTTGTGCGTTGGCCATAATTAACTCTTTTGCTGAAGGTTTGACTCGATACCTTACACGCCCGAGCTGTTAGTTTTCAACCGAGGCGTGCTCTGTGCGTACTCTGTGTTCTCTGTGCCTCCGTGGTGGATTCTTTTCGGCAAAGTCCAACCACAGAGACACAGAGGCCAACAGAGGATGCACAGAGATGCCGTCACCCCCGTTGAAATCAGCGGTGAATAAAGTAAACTCCTGACTGGTGTCTGAATCGATTCTTTCAACCGAGGTTGGCGAGGCCACGCAGCCGGTCACCGCCGGCTGCCACTTTTGCAATCGCTCGCATGAACCTCGGGCTTCGTTGCGCGAGCTCCCCGCTGAACTCGGCGAACTCTTAAAATTTAACGAAACCCCCGGCGAAGGCGCCCAGATTTGCGCGAATTGCATCGAGTTGTTCAGCCGCGCACGCGCCCAAATTGATTCGCACCAAACCATTTTTGAACAAACCGATCACGTGTTGCCGACGCCTCTCCGCCTGAATGCAGATGAACGCTTTACCGGCCGCGGCGTCACCATCGCTTTCCTTGATTCGGGCTTTTATGCTCACGACGATCTAACGCAGCCTGAAAATCGAATCGTTGCCTACCACAGTATTTTCGATGCCGAACACGATCGCACTTCTTTGGAAACTACCGACGTCGCCAGTTGGCACGGCATGATGACTTCGGTAGTGGCTGCGGGAAATGGTCACTTGTCGGAGGGTTTCTATCGCGGCATTGCACCCGCGGCAAACGTCGTGTTGGTGAAGGTGGGACGCAGCGGACATATACCAGATGCGCAGATCGTCAGTGGGCTCGAGTGGGTGCTGGAGAACAAAAAGAAATACGACATTCGCATTGTGAACATCTCGGCCGGCGGCGATAGCGTGATGTCCTATCTCGATAGTCCTTTATGTCAAACGGTTGAGCGCGCAGTGCGCGAAGGATTGATTGTGGTTTGCGCAGTCGGAAATGCGGGAATGGCGGCAGGTCACCCGGTGTTGCCTCCGGCGAATTCGCCGGCTGCAATATCAGTCGGCGGCCTCGACGACCAAAACTCACTCGACCGCGCCCGACGCGGTATGTATCGTTCGTCTTATGGGCCAACGGTCGATGGTTTGCAGAAACCGGAAATCATCGCCCCCGGAATCTGGGTGGCCGCGCCCATCCTTCCCGCGACGCCAACCGCTGATGAAGCCCAGCTTTGTTCGGAACTCGACGCCGCTCCCGACGCTGAGTTGCGCACGATTATTAAAGCGCATGCCGGTGTGGACAAAGACTTCGACGATGCCTGTGAACTGCCGGTGCCGTTGCTGCGGCAATTAATCACCATCAAGCTCCGCGAGGGCAACGTGATCAGTCCACACTATAAATACGTTGACGGGACATCCTTTGCTGCGCCGATCGTCGCGTCAATCGCGGCGTGCATGTTGGAGGCAAATCCCGACTTGAGTCCGCAGCAGGTCAAGAGAATCTTGATCGACACGGCTGAACGCGTGCCCGGTGTTGAAGTTGAAAGACAAGGCTGGGGCGTGGTGGCGCCGCGGCGGGCGGTTGAGTTGGCGCTTGCCGCGCGCGGTCTCGCACAGCGTAGTTAGATTAACTGCCCCGTTTTGGGTATGTTCAATTTCAATTCTTCTCTGTGCCGCCTTTGAGACCTCCGTGCCTCTGTGGTGGAAGAGACACTCAACCACAGAAACGCAGAGAACACGGAGACAACACAGAGTATTTCAGATTGCGTACCACCAGGGTTTTGGGTAGTGACCTAATTTGAAATCCTCTGTGCCTCCTCCGTGTTCTCTGTGTCTCGGTGGTGAGTATTTGCCTAACTTTCATCACCACAGAGACACAGAGTTCACCGGGGTAGCACAGAGAAGAATTGAAATTAGGGCACCACCAGGGTTTTGTGCGTGGTAGACACCTGCGTTGACCGTGTGCAACAATTCTTCAACCCAAAAGACAAGCCGAAAAGTTTTGAGAGGAGTACCGGAGTAAAATGTCTGAGAATGAAAGTGCAATAACTGAGGGCTCAAACCCCGCCGAAACGCCGAGCGAGGGTGCGACCGAAGATATTTCTTACCATGCTGTTGAGAAGGACGGAGTGGTTACCGCGATTTGGGAAATGCAGGGCCGCAAGCACATGAGAACCATCGATCCGCGATCGCGACAGGGTCAGGACATCCTTCGGCTGTACACCACTGAGCATCACGACGAGGGCGCGCCCGAAGCCAGCGAAGCCGCTTCAAGCTAAACGTATTTGTAATCCCCAGGTCCTCACTTTTGGTCTCATCGCCTCGCGAAGCCGGGGCACCGCCTATCCAGCTGCTTTCTCTGCAAGCGCGAACAACCCGCGAGCGAGGTTGTATCCAAGAATTTGAACAAAAACCAAAAATCTATTTGAGTCCGGGACTCGTTCGCCAACAGGCGACAAATTATCTGGGCTTTTGCAGAGACATTTGGAAGTGGCGCTTGGAATGTTCCTTGCTTCAATCCGTCGCATAGTCCGTCTTTCTTTCCGTTAGAGCAAGGGGTCGCGAGTCCTTTTCCAGTTCGGATCAGTTTCCAACCACAGTAGTTTTCACAATCAGAAGGAGGAGCTGTTATGCGAAGCGTTTTGCGCTTGCTGGCAAGCGGGGTGATCCTTAGCTTCCTGTTGGTGGCCGGAGTGTATTCACAGAGCACACAGACTGGCGGTATCACGGGTGTGGTTACCGATCAGGGTGGTTCGCTGGTAAATGGCGCTACGGTTGATGTCATCAGCGAGACGACGGGCCGTTCGGTACGCACCGTCGTAGTCGGTGAAGACGGTTCTTTTACCGCCACTTTGTTGCCCCCGGGCGGCTACCGGCTCGAAGTGACGGCCAAGAATTTCAAGAAAGCGGTAGTGGCCGGCGTTAAGGTAAACATCACTGAAACAGCCCGTCAGGATGTGACCCTTGAAGCAGGAAGAATCGAAGAGACTGTAAATGTCGACGCTTCGCCGTCGTTAATAAATCCATCCAGTGCGCAGACCGGACAAGCGCTCGACTCACAAACGCTGAACACGCTGCCGCTCGCTTCTCCCAATTTCCTGTTCCTGCTTTCGCTTTCGTCAGGCGTTTCCGGCGAGCCCACTGACGTCCGCACAGCGGGACGCGGTACCGCTGACGTCAGCGTCAATGGCCAGCGTACAAGCAACAACAGCGTGTCGTTGAACGGCATTAACGTGAACGACTTCAACCTCGCCCACTTCGACACGGTGCCTTTGCCGAATCCTGACACGCTGCAGGAAATGAAAGTTGCCACCTCGCTTTACGACGCAACTCAGGGCAGCAAGGGTGGCGGCGCGTTGGGTCTGGTAACCAAAACCGGCACCAAAGACTTTCATTGGGACCTTTACTGGTCTCATCGCAACGACTACCTGAACGCCAACGAGTGGTTCTTCAACAAGAATGGAACCAAGCGGGGCCGTCTGCTGCAGAACGTTTTTGGCGGCAGTGCCAGTGGGCCCATTCCCAAGGTGGGTGGTTTCTGGTTCTTCAATTACCAGGGCGTGCGCGCGCGCAATGGCATCGACCCGCTCGGCTCTAGTACCTCGCCAATCGTTCAGCTGATGCCGACAGCTGCGGACGGCACAACCAACGCGACGTTGCTGGCCGCCCGGTTTGGTTTGGCGCCGGCTGACATTGATCCGGTCGCGGTGAAAATCCTGAACCTGCAGGACAATCGCTTCGGTGGTCAGTTTCTGGTGCCTCGCCTCGGTCAGGGTGGTTGTGGCGCGATCGCAAATCCCACCGCGGCGCTCGCGGCTCAAAACTTCAACTGCAGTTTTTCCGCCGTCGCGCCGATTACGGATAACCAGTACACCGTCAGCTACGATCGCAATTTCCGCGACAACAAAGACAAGATCACCGGCACCTGGTTCTGGGATGAAGGCTCGGTCTCGAAACCCTTCGGAACTGACACGACCTTGACGAATCCGCGCAACGATTTTCAGTGGAATCGTTACCTGTCGATAACCGAAACGCATTTGTTCAGCGCGTCGAAAGTTAATGAATTGCGCCTCGGTTACAGTCGCTTCATCTTTGGTAACGTTCCGACTGACGTGCATCAGGCGGCCGACGTCGGTGCCCAACCAAACGGCGCGTTCACCGGTTTGTATCGCGTTGGCATAACGGGTCTGTACTCGCTCGGCGTTGGTGTCAACGACGATCGCGGCACCATTTCCAACACCTATAACATCGTCGAGACCTTCTCGATGATTACCGGAAAGCACAGCCTGCGAATGGGCGGAGAAGCGGTGCAATACCAGTTGAATCGCTTCAACAACTTTGCGGTGCGCGGATCGCTGACTTTCGGCAGCACCTCGGGAACCGGTAACACCTTCACCGCATTTCAAAACTTCCTGCGCGGCGCACCGACGGCCTTGCAGTCGGCTTTCGGCGATCCGGCTCGAAACTTCGTGGCCACAGACTACGCCGCGTTTATTCAGGACGACTACCGCTACTCCTCTCGCATGACCTTCAACATCGGCTTGCGTTGGGAAGCGATGAGCTTCGGTCATGACAAGCTGAATCGCGCGGGCATTTACGATCCCGCCTTGGCCGCACGTGGCTTGAATCCGTTTCTGATTCCGGAATCAGTCGACCTGGGCGGTTTTAAAGGCACGCCGGGTGTTCGCGATTGCGCGCTCGAACGATGCCGCGACGATAACAACTTCGCTCCGCGCGTTGGCTTTGCCTGGGACATCAAGGGCGATCAGTCAACGGTGCTGCGCGGCGGTTACGGCATCTACTACCAGCGTTTGTCTAACCAAAACATTCTGCAGAATTCGCTGGCTGCTCCGTTTACCGTCCAGCCACTCGATAATCGCGCAGTTCCATTAACGATGCAGTTAGCGAATCCGCTGGCGGGACAACCGCCGCCGTCGATCGTTGCCACTGCGTATATTCCGACCGCGACTTTCTTCGCCGGATTGCGCCGGCTTAGCGGTGCGGGTCCACTGGACGTTAACGATCCAAATGTCGGTCCGATATTCGTGAACGCTGCCGGCCAGCAGTGCCTGAACTATGGCGGTACGGCGACGAACTGTTCGATCAATCTCGCGTCGTTTACGACTGCGCCGCTTGATGCGTACACGCCCTACACGCAGCAATGGAACTTTACCGTGCAGCGGCAACTCAAGGGTGGTTGGGCACTCGAGTCTGGTTACGTCGGCTCACACTTCATCGGGGGCATTGGCATCTGGGATCCTTTCCTGGCAATTCAGGTAAGCCCCAGTAACCCTCTCACCGTAAAGGACAAGAACGGGGTGTCTTATACGATCACCGCGAACACGGTCGCGAATGAAGAATTGCGCCACCAGATTATCGGGCTCTCGCGCAAACGCGGCGCCCGCTATTCGTCCAATATCGGTTTTGCCAACTACAGTTCATGGCAAACCACGCTCTCGCGACGCTTGCATCGCGGTCTTTACTTCCAGGGTGCTTACACCTATTCCAAGACTGAGGACAACGTGAGCGGCTCGCTGAGCACGGACGAACTTAACGCCACTCGTGCCGGACAAAACGGTGCGAACATCTACAACAACCAGGCCAACGTTGCCCAAAACAAAGCCCGCGGCGACTTTGATCGTCCGCACCGTCTCGTAGTCAGTTATGCCTACGAAATCCCGGTGAAGAAGGACAGCTTCATGGACAATCCCGTCCTGCGCGGCTGGAGCATTAGCGGAATCGTCACCTACCAAAAGGGCTTGCCCTTCTCGGTTACAGACAGCACCAGCGGCGGCATCTTTGGTACTAACCTGGGAACGGCCCAGTATCTGTGCAACAGCATTCGTGACGCGTATACCCAAGGCACTACGCAGCAACGCCTCGATCATTATTTGAGGCCGGAATGCTTTGGTACTGCGCCGCTCATCCCCGGGCTGTCCACCATCAATAACGGTGTCAATCCGGGCGCAACCGGCTGGGGCACAGCGCCACGTAACGCCTGGCGCGCTCCCTACCAGCAGAACTGGGATATCTCGCTACAGAAGGCTTTCACGCTCGGTGAATCACACTCGTTCCAGTTCCGCATGGACACTTTCAATGTGTTCAATCATCCGATCTTTACCACGCCGTCGTCGGTAAACATCGCCACGCTGTCCACCTTTACGAAGATTACGGGCACGGCCGTTCCAGCTCGCTTGATTCAGTTTGGCTTGAAGTATAGCCACTGAGAAAGCGCGCCTGGTTTTTCGTACCAACAAACTATGCCGGGCGGGCCGCAATCCGCCCGGCTTAGTTTTGCCCCGACAAATTTTTGCGTTAGCCTTACGCCTAAACCTTCTGCCCGCGCTTCGAGGTGTCACAGTGCTTCATCCTGAAAAATACTTGACCTTGCGGTCTCACGCTCGCGCTTATCGCGCCGTTTACCTCGTCCTGCTTGTCGTCCTGCTCTGTGCGCCGGTGTTTGCACAACGTGATCGCGATACTTACTCCTCGGCCTCGGCAAACGCCCTCGAAATAGTAGGACAGGTGCGGTTCGTGGGCTCGGGTCTGCCCGCCGATAGAGTTCCGGTGCGGCTCGAACGGTTCGGTGGCGGCACGATCGATCAACTCGATACCGATAGCACTGGACGCTTTCGCTTTGCGAACCTCTCGCGTGGTTACTACCGGGTCGTAATTCACACGCCGGGCTACCACGCGGTGCAACAGGATGCGGATTTGCAAGTCGTGTTTCGCGCGTACCTGGTGTTTGAATTAGTGGAAGAGAAAGCCGGGCCCGCTGCCTTAGTCGACGTAGTTGATGCCCGCGTGCCTGCCGAAGCTCGCGCCGAGTTTGCGAAGGCACGTTTGGCAGTGGCGCGGAAAACCTATAAAGAGGCAGTGGAACATCTGCACCGAGCGCTTACTGTCTATCCGGATTTTTATGAAGCCAATTTACTACTTGGCAGTGTGTTCGTTGACGAGCGCGAATGGCGGAAAGCGGAGGACGCGTTCACGCGTGCCGTTGCGCTCAAGGCCGACGGTGTAGCTGCCAGCCTGGCTTTGGGCGAAGTATACTGGCGCGAAAAAAGATTTAAGGAAGCGGAAGAAGTCTTACTTGCCGGACTCAAAGTTGACGGTACTGCGTGGAATGGCTATTTCACACTCGCCCGACTCTACTGGGACCAGGGAAACATCGCGAAAGCGGCACCGGCCATCGGTCACACGTTGCAACTGAAACCAGATTTCGCGGAAGCACATTTACTTGCAGGAAACATCCTGCTGCGCGTCGATCAACCGCAGCGGGCGCTGGCTGAATACCAGGAATACTTGCGGCTCGAACCTAAAGGTGAATTTGCCGCTCAAACTCATGAGCTGGTCGACAAGCTCAGCAAGGCCATCGTTGAAAATAAGAAGAGCAACAACTGAAGACGCTGCGACGTTCACCAAAATTGCTCACGATGCCAAAAGGCATTGGGGTTACCCGGAGCATTGGATCCAACACTGGCAGGATGATCTGACGATCACTCCGGAATTTATTGCGGCCAACGAAGTGTTCGCGGCGGAGAACGACGACGAAGTGGTCGGCTTTTACGCGCTGATCATCCGCGAGCAAAAAGCGGAATTGGATCACATGTGGGTTTCACCCGCACAGATTGGCACCGGCGTAGGCAAGTCGCTGTTTCTTCACGCGATGGATCGCGCCGCGGCAGCGAAGACTACTTCAGTGGAAATTCTCTCCGACCCGAACGCCGAAAGTTTTTACCGCAAGATGGGAGCACACCGTACTGGTGAATCGGTCTCCGAAATCGACGGCGAGCCACGCGTGCTGCCGCGACTCGCGGTGGACCCCACGTCGACAAACTAGCCCAGCGACGGTACTGACCTCATTGCCCAGTCAGCTCACTGCGCGAAGCGATCCCGATACTCCGTCGAAATCAGAAACGCCTTCACCATTTCCGCGTTCACGTAATTGCCGTTGAACTCGAGTAGTTTCGCCAACCAGAAATCAAATCCCGAGTAATCTGAGTTCGGCGGATCGTTGGGGTTGCGCCGTAAGTAACCGAAGTACTGCATTAACACAAACGCTCGATTCAGCTCCTGTTGATGCAGGGTTGCGTTTTCAGCTACGCGTCGCAGAGCGCGAGCTCTCGCGGCGTTGTCGCTCGTGTTGCTGACAGCGCCAAACTCATTGATGGCGGCCGTGCGCTCCGCAGCCGGCGGTGAATTGACCCCGGCGTTCGCATAAAGAGCGTCGACGAATTGAGTTGGTGTCAGCGAAGTCGCGTAAGCGGCGGTGAAGCGGGAGCGCGCAACAAACGCCGCCGCGAAAGCAGCCTTATTCGCCAACAGCTTCGCCTGCCAGTCAGCTTCGCCAACTACGACGTCCTGTCCGATTTGCTGGGTGTCGGACAAGAATTCCGCGAACCGGAGCGGCACCACCGTGCCAGGCAAGTTTCCATACGACGCCTTGTAAAACTTGTAGACCAAATAACCCGTCTCCTGAAATTCAATCGACAGAAAAAACGCGGCGGACACATTGATGCGCCTCACCTCGATGCAGCCCGCATCGGTGCCGCAGCTCGTTATCTGGTTTACCCAATGCGCGAGTCCACTTGCGTCTGGTTCACGATTCAGAAAATCGCGGTAATGTTGCGCCACGAAGAATTGTGGATCGTCGATCTTGTTTGCGGGCAGCAGGCCGAACGCTAGTCCGCTTAATCCCTGGTTCGTGGCGTCGTCGACCTGGGTAAACACGGAACCGTCCGCCAGGAAACCGTTCTGGAAACGATCTGGAAAAGCGTCGATGCGCGGGGTGCCGCCATTGCCGTCGCTGCCGTCAAACGCGCCAGCCGCGTTCTCAATCAGATAAACATTTCCCGGGCCGTCCACTACCAGGCCATGCAGAAAAAGGTTGTTGTCGATCGAGAGACCTTCTACGCAAACTTCGTCGCGGTCGGCGTCGCCGTCGCCGTCGTCGTCATAAAGCACCAGCAGCACCATGTCAGCGCCGGCCGAATGCGAGAACACAACGCCGCGCGAGTTAACTGCGATATCGAGCGGCGCGTCGTTTGAGAAGCGGTACGAATAGTAAGGCGTCGCCGAGAGCGTATCAGGCATGCCGTCGTGATCCGTGTCACGCACGATCCGCAGCTCGTCTGAATGAAAGTCTGCAATCAGTAATTCGTTGTTTGGCAACAGGGCCAGCGCATTCGCGTTATAGAGTCGATTGTCGCCAACCTGCACCAGCTGACGTGTGCGTGCGTTGTCAAAACCACCGGTGGCCGGATCGCGCACCAGCAGAATCACACCGGGCGATGGTTCATTGTTCGGGTCGTTGGGATCGGACGAGTTGTAGTAGCCGCTCGAGGAAATGATGACAAACTCGCGCCCGGCCTTTGAAACCCCGGTGACCACCGCGGCGGCTGACGGCAGAGAAAAGTCCGTGCGCAGGTTGTAAGTTCGGGAACTATCGCTGTGGTAATCGCCATTCGTATCGGTGCCGACAACCAGCACGCCGACCAGCGTGTTGTCGAGTGTTGCCGAATAAACTTCATAGCGCGCGCCCGAGCGGCCGACTGCGATGTCGAACGAACCGCCGGCCGAATCGAAGGTGGTGCGCTCGTCGGCGTTCAGGTCGCCGTTGCGATCCACGAACTCTTCATCGGAACCCGCTGCTGATGTCAGGCTCAGTTGTGACGTGTGCAATAACTGAGTTAACGGTGTGCCGGCTTGAATTGCAGTGGTCGTGGCAGCGTTGAGGAAGGCTAAAGGATGCGCCGCCCGGAGTGCCGACGCCTGGACCACTGATTTGTTAGCAGTCGAACGCGTACTTGCGGACACACGAACTTCATTTACAGCTCGCGATGTGGAATAGGCGTTTGCTCTGCCCTTGGTCTGGTTGGAGCCGGTGTCGGGCCGTGCGGCAAGCACGCGGCGCAGATCTGGACGAAGACTCTGAACTGTTTGGCCTTTCGACACTGCGCTGAACAGAAGTGTGAAAGCGAATGTGAAAATAGTTAACTTGCGAACCTGTACGACTCTCATGAAAACCCCTCGATCTTGCACTTGGTCATTCTGAAAAGATTGTGGCTGGAAGCGCAGGTTCGCGCTGCGCGCTCATTGCGGGCGGGACGCCCGCGCTCCCAGGTCACCCTCGATTTACTTCCGCGGGTCTCGCACTTTTGCCGGCACGTGTTCCTGCCGCGATTCCGAAGGCTGCGGCGGCGGCTCACTGCGCGCGGGTGGATCACTTCGCGAGGGCGGCGGATCGTTGCGCGGTGGCGGATCGTTGCGCGGCGGTGGATCGTTGCGCGGCGGTGGATCGTTGCGCGGCGGCGGATCGTTGCGCGGCGG
>JBKPNP010000143.1:0-7270 GCA_046732775.1 Acidobacteriota bacterium | reverse complement strand
ATTCTCGGGGTTCACTATCGAAAACCTTTAGTTGGTTTCGGCGGCGTGATGCTGAACAACGCTGCGGTGCGGCAGCGCGCTAACGACATCATCGAGGGGTTTGACGTGCGCCCCGCAAACGCCGATCTGCCGGCTCGTGCTCTCTCGGGCGGCAATCAGCAAAAACTGATCATCGGCAGGGAATTCAAAGTTGAGCCAAAACTGCTGCTGGTGTCGCAACCTACTCGCGGCGTCGATATCGGCGCGATTGAATTTATCCACCGTAAGCTCGTCAGTCTTCGTGATTCCGGTTGCGCGATCCTGCTGGTTTCGGCAGAGCTCGAGGAAGTGACTTCCTTGTCTGACCGTTTGCTGATCATTCACGACGGCCGGATTGTCGGCGAGGTCGATCCGAAGGTAGCAACCATCGAAGACATTGGATTGTTGATGACGCGCGGACACTAAAACGATTGCGGATTGATGAATGCGGATTGCTGATTGGGTTTGATTACTTTGGTCTTTGAGCTTTGATCTTTGATCTTTGTTTTTTGTTTGTGGGTTCCAGCGCCTGGGTTCCAAGAGCAAGTTCAAAGCACAAAGCACAAAGCACAAAGCACAAACCCCAAAGTCCAAAGACCCAAGACCCAAGTCCAACAATGAGATTGAAGATTTAAGATCTGAAATCAAATGAACCTCCTACGTGAACTTCTGTTTCCGTTGATTGCAGTTGTCGCCGCTTTCGTCGTCGGTGGCATTCTGATCTTACTGATCGGTGACAATCCGTTGCAGACGTATGCGCTGCTGTTTGGCAGCGCTTTGTCGTGGCCGGTCGGCATTAGCTACACGCTCTTCTATGCAACGCCGTTAATTTTCACCGGTCTCGCGGTGATGGTGGCGTTTCGTTGTGGGCTGCTCAACATCGGCGCTGAAGGCCAGCTATATGTAGCGGCGTTTGCTACCGCCTGGGTCGGCATTACCTTCGCGAATCTGTCGCCATGGTTGCTGGTGCCCCTATGCTTTATCGCCGCCGTTTTAGGCGGCGGAATTTGGGGTGCGATCCCCGGCGTTTTGAAAGCGCGGTTCGGTTCGCATGAAGTTATCAACACGATCATGTTGAACTTTCTCGCCGTGGCCCTGGTGAGTTATTTCATCCAGTATCACTACAAAGCGCCTGGCGATCCGATCATGCAGAGCGTGCCGGTCGGTTGGGGCGCGCACGTCGCCCGACTCGGTAAGTTCATTCCCGGTATCCCGCAGTTCATCCCGGTAAATCTTGCGTTCATTCTGGCGCTCGTTTGTTGTGGCCTGGTTTACCTCTTCTTGTGGCGCACAAAGTGGGGCTACGAACTGCGTTCCACTGGAAGCAATCCGACTGCTGCTGAGTATGGCGGCGTTTCGGTTCGCAAACAGATCATCATTGCGATGACGATTTCCGGATCGCTGGCGGGGCTGGTCGCAGTCAATGAGGTCATGGGCCACCGCTATCGTTATTACGACGGATTTTCGGATAACTACGGTTACACCGGAATTGCCGTGGCGTTGTTGGGCCGCAACCATCCAGTCGGCGTAATCATCTCCGCGCTGTTGTTTGCAATTCTGCAGCGCGGTGGTATTCCGGTCGACGCTTTCACGCAGCATGTGACGAAAGACATTGTTCAGGTACTGCAGGGAACAATCATTTTGTTCGTAGCGGCGGAAGCGATTTTCCGTGGGCCCTTTGCTAAATGGGGACTGCTGAAACGGTCGAAGATCTAATTGCCACTTGAGGGAACTCGATGACAGAGATTTTTAATATCGCGCTGATCTCGTCAACCATAAGACTGTCTACGCCCTTAATTCTGGCGGCACTCGGTGGCTTGTTTTCCGAACGTTCCGGCGTCATCAATATCGCTCTCGAAGGCATGATGCTGGCAGGTGCCTTCACCGCGGCGGCAGTGACCTACGCCTCCGGGAGTCCCTACGTCGGACTACTCGCCGGTATCGCTGCTGGTACGTTAATCGGTGCGATTCACGCCGTCGCCTGCATTCGTTACCGGGCAGACCAGGTCGTAACTGGAACAGCCATCAACATTCTGATGATCGGCATGCCGGCATTTTTGAGCGGCGCGTTTTTTTTGTCGTCAGGTTCGACGCCGCAGATCCCCAAAGAAGACTTGATACCGTGGATACCGATTGTGATTGCCTTCGTGCTTGTGCCCGTCACCTGGTACGTGCTTTACAACACGCCGTTTGGCTTGCGCCTGCGTTCGGTGGGTGAAAATCCCGAAGCGGCCGATGCGGCCGGGGTGAAGGTGGCGCGCATGAGATACGCGGGCGTGTTGCTGTCCGGCGCGTTAGCCGGTATTGGCGGTGCTTATCTGTCGATTGGCCAGTCGTCTTTGTTTACCAGAAACATGACTTCAGGCCGCGGCTTCATCGCTCTGGCAGCGTTGATTTTCGGCAAGTGGCGTCCGGTGCAGACGATGTTGGCGTGCCTGCTGTTTGGGCTAACTGAAGCAATCTCGATTCAAATGCAGGGTGTGGTAAAACTTCCGTCCGGCGAAGATATTCCGGTACAGTTCATACAAATGGTTCCCTACATCCTGACGATCGTAGTGCTCGCCGGCTTTATCGGCTCGTCACGGCCCCCGCGCGCGTTGGGTATTCCGTATCAAAAGGAACGGTAAGGCGAATGATGATTGCGGAATGCGGAATGATGAATAAGGAAGGCTGACATTGACGCCGTTTCGTACTGGCTACTGACTACTGACTACTGACTACTGACCCGACTCCTGCCCAATGATCGCCCCATCCAGTTCCACATCTCTTTACGATCGTGCGGCCGACGCTGCGCGCGTGATACAGGAGCGCACCGGTGCCGAAGCAAAGCTTGCAGTTGTGCTCGGTAGTGGTCTGGGTGACTTCGCTGACGAGTTTGAAGACGCCGTTGCCTTGCCGTATCAGGAAATCCCGGGGTTCGTGACCTCCACGGCCCAGGGTCACGCGGGCAAACTCGTCTCCGGCAAAGTCGGAGGCGTGCCGGTGCTGGCGATGCAGGGCCGCGTTCATTACTACGAAGGCTACTCGCTTGACGAAGTTACCTTTCCCGTTCGCACGTTTGGTTTACTGGGCATCAAGACGTTGATACTGACGAACGCGGCCGGTGGCATCGATGTGCAATTAAGCCAGGGAACCTTGATGGTAATTAGTGATCACCTGAACCTGATGGCCGTTAACCCGCTGCGAGGTTTGAACGACGATCGCTTTGGGCCGCGCTTTCCCGACATGTCTGAGGTCTGGTCGCGCGAGTTGCAGGAATTGGCTACTGAGGAAGCGCGTTCACTCGGTATCACCGTACGCCGCGGTATTTATGCAGCGCTGGCCGGACCAAGCTATGAAACACCCGCGGAGATTCATATGCTGCGCGCGTTTGGCGCCGATGCGGTGGGCATGAGCACTGTGCCTGAGGCCATCGTGGCGCGCCACATGGGCCTGAGGGTTTTGGGTTTGTCATGTATCACCAACATGGCGGCGGGCATTAGCGAAGCGCCGATCAACCATCAGGAAGTGATCGAGACCGGCCAGCGCGTAAAAGAAAGCTTTACGCAATTACTGCGTGGCGTGATTGCCAAGTGCTGAACTGCCTCGAAAGCATTTTCACTTTGGGTGTGGGACTGATTTGAAATCCTCTGTGTAGCCTCTGTGTTCTCTGTGTCTCCGTGGTGAATGCTTGCCTAAGATTTTTTCCACCACAGAGGCACAGAGAACACAGAGGTGGCACAGAGAACGACTGAAGTTAGAGCATCACGTGCATTGCAGGCCGACTGGTGTCGAAGGGCCTTCTAGTTTAGTGTTGAGTTAACTGTGAGTTTAATCATCGGCATTTCGGGCGGCACCGGTTCGGGCAAAACGACGGTTGCAAATCGCATTCTGGAATCGGTCAGCGCCAGCGAGATCGTTTTCATTCAGCAGGATTCGTATTACCTCAACCTCAAAGACTTACCCCTTGATGGGCGACAACTCGCCAACTTCGATCATCCTGACGCACTCGACAACGATCTGCTCGTCAATCACATCCGGCGCCTGAAAGCAGGCGAGCCCATCGATTTGCCGCTCTACGATTTCAAAACGCACACTCGCCGTGCCGAGACGCGCGCCGTGGAGCCAAAGCCAATTGTGATCGTCGAGGGCATTCTGATTTTCGTCGACCCGCGCCTGCTGGAGCAGTTGGATATCAAAGTGTTTGTTGATACGCCTGATGACATTCGGTTCATCCGGCGTTTGCGGCGCGACATAGCGGAGCGAGGTCGCACAGTGGAATCGGTTATCGAACAATACCTCGCGACCGTGCGCCCGATGCATATGCAATTTATCGAACCATCAAAGCGCAACGCCGACGTCATAATTCCGGAAGGCGGCCATAACCTGGTGAGCATTGATTTGATTAGCGGGAAGATTCGTGAGAGGTTGGCAAGCGCTTTAACCTCGGCGGGAGGCCAACCTTGAGTAACGAGAAATTACAGCAACTATTGGAAACAGCGAAGACCGCAAGGTTGCAGTCGATCGCACCGTTTTCGAACTTCCTTGTCGGCGCCGCGGTGGAAACGTCGGCAGGAAAAACCTATACGGGCTGCAACATTGAAAGCGCCAGTTACGGCTTAACGGTTTGTGCGGAGCGCGTCGCCATTTGGAAAGCGCTTTCACAAGGTGAACGCGATTTCACCGGCCTGGCAATCGTCGCCGACACCGGAACGTTGACACCTCCGTGCGGGACCTGCCGGCAAATCATTTGGGAGTTTGCGAAAAACGCGACCATAATTCTCGGCAACCTGCACGGTGAAACCGAAGTGGTGTCGATAAGGGAACTGCTGCCACGCGCGTTCGATGCGCGTTTCCTTACCGCTGCCAAAGAGTCGCGCTGAGTAGTCATTCACCGCTTTAATACTTTGACGCGTCGAGTAAGTCGTTGCTTAACCTATGTCAAAAAAACTTTTTATTGTCGTCACGCTACTTGCCGCAATTAGCGCCTCAATATCTTCGGTCAGCGGCCAACGAAGTCGGGGCCGACGCATGATTCCAGTCGATCTCATCGTCGTTAACGGCACGGTCGTAACCATGGACGACCAACGGCGCGTTCTGCCGGACGCCGCGATCGCAATTGAGCGGGGACGCATCGTGGCGGTGGGCGCAATGCGCGACGTCATGAGCAGGTACTCGGCGTCGCAGCGAGTTGATGCTGCCGGCAAGATTATTGTTCCGGGATTAATCAACGGCCACACGCACATTCCCATGACTCTGTTCCGTGGCTTGGCTGACGATCTCGACCTGCAGGAGTGGCTGACCAAATACATCTTTCCCGCCGAAGCGAAAAATGTGACAGAGGAATTTGTTCGCGTCGGCACCCGTCTCGGTCTCGCGGAAATGATTCGAGGCGGCACTACGACCTACTGCGACATGTACTACTTCGAAGACGCAATTGCCGATGAGACGGCGAAGGCCGGCGTTCGCGGTGTGCTGGGTGAAACGGTGATCGACTTTCCGGTTGCGGATAACAAGACGAATGCCGAAGCGATGGCCTACGTTGAGCGCTTTGTGCAGAAGTGGAAGGGACACGAATTGATCGTGCCGGCGATTGCGCCTCACGCACCGTACACGGTTTCAGAGGAGCACCTGAAAGCGGTCCGGGCTTTTTCGGATCGTACCGGCGCGCCGATCGTGACGCATATCTCGGAAACTAAAAGGGAAGTGGACGACAGCCTCAAGGCGAAGGGCGCGAGTCCGGTTGATTACCTGTCGCGCATTGGTTTTCTGAACGATCACGTGGTGGCCGCGCACATGGTTTGGCCGAACCCCGGCGAGATCGAAATTCTTAAGCGTGCCGGAGTGGGCGTGGTTCACAATCCGCAGTCAAACATGAAGCTGGCGTCAGGCGTGGCCCCGGTGCCGAAAATGATGGCTGACGGTTTGCGGGTCGGCTTAGGTACTGACGGCGCCGCTTCCAACAACGACCTGAGCATGTGGGAGGAGATGGACACGACCGCGAAACTGCACAAGGTTTTTAGCGGCGATCCGAAGGTGATGTCAGCCGAAGAGGCATTTGCCCTTGCGACTATCGGCAGCGCGCGCGCGTTACACCTCGAAAAGGAAATTGGCTCAATCGAAAAGGGCAAGCGAGCGGATTTGGTGATCGTGAATCGCGACTCGCTGAATCAGATACCACTTTATAACGTCTATTCCGACCTTGTTTACGCCACCAAAGCGTCTGACGTTGAAACCGTGATTATCAATGGCCGCATCGTCATGCGCGACCGGCAGTTGTTAACTCTGGACGAGGCGGCCATCAAAGCCGGAGCGCGTGCTTTCCGCGAGCGAATTATGAAAAGTTTGGGCAAATCAGCCGTTGACTGAGCCGCGCGCTGCGCAACGAGAATAGAACAAAAGTGGTAACGTTGTTGGACGTAAAATAGACCTCGACGCTTGCCTGATATCTAATAACGAACGATAATAAGTCGTCATAATTGGGTTAATTCGTAAGCGAGCATTGGGCTCGCTTTTGGTTTTCTTAGGAGTGAAAAGATAGTGAATTTTCCGTTCCGTTCCCCCCGTTTTTGCCGGCGCCTGTTTCTACTTTCAGCAATTCTTATCTCGATTTCTGCGGCGACGTTTGGCCAGTCGGAACCAGCTAAAACTGCGACCGAACCAGTCCGCGCGTCCGCCGGACCGGCAACACCAGAGCAGCAGGCTCCAGTTAATCTCTCTTCAAATACCAGTACAGCCGAGTCGATGAAGGCGATGGAAGCGCTGCAGACGCGCATCGAACGCGCCCGTGCGCTAATCGCCGCACACCGGCTCGACATAGCGGCCGGCGAACTCGAATCAGTCAGGGCGACTACGAAGGACAACGCCCTCAAGAATATTACGTCGATAATGTTGATGAACGTCTACCTGGAGGACGGGAACTATAGTCGCGCCGAAGCGCTTCTGGATGAGTCATTCAAAGCACGCGCGACCACCAAAGACGATTCCCTCGGCACCTTCTTTGCACTCGCGGGACAGGCCGTAAACGGCGCTCGCGCGCACCTCGCACGCTATCGAAACTTCGGCATCAGTACGACTGATGCGAGCCTTCCCGAAGAAGCGGCGGCAGACCTGAACCGGTTGCGGTCGTTGCTGGAGCGAATGATTGCCCAGGCCCGCGAAATCTCGAGCAGCCGGCAGGCTTATGACTCGTTCTCTTTGTTGGAAGACGTACTTGGTCTTCGTTTGTCGCTGGCGCGCGATAGCGAAGATCAAACGAAGTGGCAGACTGAAT
>JBKPNP010000142.1:0-9983 GCA_046732775.1 Acidobacteriota bacterium | reverse complement strand
TTGCAGGCGCCGATCATCATGATGTCGCAGAATCGCGCCGCCGAAAAAGATCGGCTTGCGGCTGAGCAGGATTTTCAGGTCAACCTGAAAAGCGAGTTGATGTTGGAAGAGTTGATGCGCAAAAGCCGCGGCCGCGACGATCAGATTGAGAAGATCGCAGCGGCCGTTAAAGAAATTGCAGCGCGGACGCGCTAGGCGTCAGGGATTGTTTGAACGTGTAGCCGGCGGCTTACCGGTGCGCGGCGCGATCGGCCTGGATGGACTCGCTTCGCCACGAGGCGCGATTCGTCCGTTACGAGTCAACGCGATTCGCTTTTGACCGCCGCCGTCATTCACCGCCACTCGAATCGCACGGAACGATCCGTCTCGGAGTTTGTTCGAGGGGTTGTAAGTCAAAACGTATTGCGTGCGCAGATCGCGAACGATCTCGTTGGCGATGCCGGGCAGTTCCGACAACGATTCCGGAAAGAACGCGCGCCCGCCAGTTTCCGTAGCTAACTTATTAATCAGGTTCACGGCTTTGTCGCGCGGACTCTTGCGAATCAGGCCGCTGTCGTTGTCGAGTTCCCGGACAAAACCAATCACGTAGATTTGCACGTCCTCTTCACGAAGTCTGGCAAAGAGTTTCTCCTGAGGATAGAAGCTCGAGCGATCCTCGCCGTCAGTGATGACAATTAGCGCGCGCCGCCGCCGGTCGCTATCGTTGCCCTTCTTGTACTCAGCCACGTGCTCGGCAGTTAGATAAACAGCGTCGATGATTGCGGTCTGTCCACCCTCGACGTAAAGGCTATCGAGCCCGTCCATTAACAGGTCTTTGCTTGCCGTGAAGTCCTGAACGGTTTCAATCTTGTCACTGCTGATGAAGCGCACCAGAAAAGTTTCGTCGCCCGGCTTATTGCTGTTGATGATCGTTTTGCCGGCGTCTATCACCGCTTGCAGCTGAGATCGAAGCGAACCGGAAGTGTCGATCGCCAGGCCATAACTGATAGGAACTTCTTCGCGCGTAAACGTTTCGATCGGCTGCGGCACGCCGTCCTCGAAGACGTGGAGGTCGGTCTCGCGAATGTTATCGATCGGGCGGTTGTTCCGATCGATCACGCGTACGTTCAGGGTTACCAGCTCGGTGTTCACTTTTACGATCTCATCCTCGCCAAATTCTTCGGGCGGAGTCGGAGTCGGTTTTGGTTTGAGAATCGGAGCCGGTGGCGGTTCGCCAAGTTGGGGCGCGATACGATCGACAGGACCTTGAACTGGAGTAGGCGTTGGCGTCGCGGCCGACGTTCGTGGCGCTGGCGTAGCGCGGGGCACAGGCGTTGGCGTGGCGCGGGGAACGATGCCGTTACTGCTGCGACGAGGCCTTGAATCCTGCGCACTGGCCGCAAAGCCAAGGGTCGAATAGACGATCGTCACTGCCAGGAAAACAAGCGCGAGCGGTAAAGCGATGTTGCGCCTCGTGGAATTAATCCGCTGATTTTTATTCATCCAATCGCCCAGTTTCCGGTGAACCCTAGTTTCATTGCGTTGACCCTGATTTTACCCCTTGCCGCGTTCCCCGCGAAACGATCTCGGGTGAGCCATCGCGACGTGTCTGAAGAGCAGCCGCAACAAAGCAGCAAAAACACTTGGTTGCACGGCTTATGAAAGATGTTCAGGAGAGTTGATGCGTTGCCGGAAAAAGAAGCGAATGAAGTGCAGACTGGCGCAACCGTCCCGGTTGCTGTTTTTATAAAGAGGCAAGCGGGACGCTTGCGCTCCAGTCCCTTGCGCTCCAGTGCCCTGCGCTCCAGTCTCGCTTAGCGCGCATTCGTTACTGCGTAATAGCCTTCTTTGGAGCGCACGAACAATCGCGGCAGACCCCGCGGCGGCGTGACGCGGACTTTAATCTTGTGCCAGCGCCCATCGTTCGTGAAGTTGACGGGTTTATAACCGATTGAATATTGATGTCGGAGCTCGAGGGCAATCTGCTCGAAGATGTCGTCCATTTCCGCGTTGCTGCGCGGGAAAAACGCCTTGCCGCCAGACACACTCGCGAGTTCGTCAAGGATGCCCTGGCCTTCCATCCCCAGCCCGGTGCCGGCATCGCTGCCACTGAGAATGCCGATGCCGTAAAGCGTAACGTCCGACTCCTTTAAAAGGCGGCGCAGCTCGCTGAATGTGTAGCGCGAGTTATTGTCCTGGCCGTCGCTGATCAGGAGCAGCGCCCGTTTCGGATGCGCGCCACGCTGAACTTTCTCCACTCCGAGATAGCAGGCATCGTAAAGGGCAGTGTTGTTTCTGGTCTGCACGAAGGTGAGCTTGTCGAGCACCGCGTTTCCGTCGCGCGTTTTATCGAGCAACAGTTGTGCGCGGGAGTTGAAGGCGATGAGAAAGTATTCATCCATGTTGTGACTGGTCTGGATGAACTTCGACAGCGCATCACGCGCGCGCGAAATTTTGTCCCCGCCCATTGAACCGGAAACGTCGAAGATCACGCCTACCGAAACCGGCGCGTCGTCGTCACTGAAAAAAGTTATCTCCTGCGGCTTCTTTTCATCGAGCACCGTGAACGCAGATTTGCCCAGCCCGGATACAAACCGGCCATAGGTATCCGTCACGGTCACGGTAAAAGTGATCAGGTCGGTGTTAGTGATTACCGGATTCGTGCTGCTGATGTCGTCCTGTTTCTGAGGGGGGCCGGGTGTCGGTTCAGGAAGCGCGGAAGTTGGCGTCGCGGTCGGCTCAGGTTTCGCTTCGGCCGGCCTCGCATCCGATTTTTTGGAATCCTGTTGCTGGGCGCGGATGGCTGCAGTTGAAACGACGAAGAGAATTAGCAAGCATGCGAGAGCAGTTGTTCCAAAAGCTCGTACTGGCGGTAGATGCATGTGACCCTCGCGGTTCCTCGCGCAAGCGTTACTGACTCGAACAGGCTACTTTGAAAGAGAGGACTGCAAACACAGATGCGTGATAGCGAAACTGTGATGTCTGCCGAGTTGCAGTTTTCTTACTCTAATTAAGGGATCGCAAACGTGGGGAAACGACCGTGCGCTGCCTCTATTTCAATTGAAGTCGCTGGCGACCCCATTGTAGGTCAGGGAGAGAAAGCGGTAAAGCGCAAAGTGATTTCGTGCGGCGCCGGGTTCCGAGACTCTGAAGGCGTGCGCGGTATTTGTATCGTCAGCGTTTGGGAGGGTCGGCAACGAGGATGACATCCCAAGCCCAACGGCCCACGTTCTGATGCTTGGCGTCGTCCACCTTCGCACGATAGCGGAAGCGATTGCCAAACTGATCCGTCCGTTTCGATGTTTTGTAGTCGGGATTGATTGAATGGTCCGGCGCCCAGAGCCACCGGAGCGGCACCATGTCCGCTCATGGGTGTTAAGTCCTTGTAACAGTCTGGACATGCGGCTCCGCCTACCACGACGAATACAAAGAAAACGGCCAGGAGAAGAACGCTCTTTCCTGTAAGAGACGTGAGTCGTAGGGACATTTAGTGCTCCGCGCGAGTTTTGCGTGAATTCAGTTTCGCGTGAGATTTGAGCTGGGACAGCTTTCCATTAAAACGATGGCGTATCTCAGCTTGCAGGGCGTAATTATGTCCATTGACAGCCTCTAGCTTGTCGTCATTGGTTAGTTCGAAAACTCCAGCGGGACCTGCTCCCAGAGTTGCTACTCCTGATGGTGTGTGTGAGATAACGAGTAGATATTTCTTGCCACTTTCAAACACAGGCAAGGAGCGATCATTTACGGTCACCTCGACCCCGTCGATGTCTACAGTGCCACCACTGGTTGCAAGTAAAAATTCGTCTGCACTTATGGGGGTGAAGTCTTTCGGCGGTTCAGGTATGTCGGGACAAGTCGGACAATTTTCAGCGTCTGTTTTTGAGAGAGCATCCGTGACTCGAAACTTGTACCAGGTCTGGATACCATAGGCGTCAAAAAGGTAACTTTTGTTTGCGATCACCTCTGCAACGACGACACTATGATGTTGCAATGCATCATCAACCTTCGTACTCATACCCGGATCGTTAACCCAGGGAGCAGGAACGGTGACTTTTGTTCTTCCTTCCGCCTTACTGCGCCGAGCTATTTCTTTTAATGAGTTTCTTTCAACCCACGGCACGGTTTCTTTTTTTTGAACGCCCTTGTTGAGGAAAGCTGTCGCGCTCACTGCAATCAGTAAAATGACGCAGGCAATGGCAGCTATTAGTTTCGGGAGCATCAAATACCTCCGGATTAACGAGGCGGGAATGAGGCCTATGACCCTATGCTTCTCTTGTAGGTGAGTCAAGCATTACACCGCGCAGGTTCTAAAAACCCTACGGAGTCCGATTGGATTGAATAGGAACTTTGTGTTCTCCGCTTCGTGTAGTCAAAAGGTTCAAACCCGAGCGTGTAATCATGTCGACCGTTGACCGCGTGCTATACTTTCGCGCTATTTTCTGGTTGATTCGCTAAACAATGGCTGAGTTTATTTGCCGATTGGGAACACCCGCGGGTGAAGTTATAACCCGCACGATCGAGGCGCAGGGCGTTTCGGAAGCGCGCGCGCGGCTCGAGCACGAAGGCTTTCGTGTCTTCAACGTTACGCCGCCCAAGACTACCGGCGTTACGACGCTGACGCGACTCGGCGGGCGCAGCGGCCAGCCCAAAGTTAAAGCTTCCGACTTCCTGCTATTCAATCAACAACTCGCCGCTCTGTCGCGCGCCGGCATTCCGATCCTGCAGGCAATCACGATGTTGCGTAAACGGGCGGCCTCCGCGCGTTTGCGAGCAGTACTCGGCGACGTTGAAGATCAAATTCGCGGCGGCGCCGCGCTCTCGCAAGCATTTGCTTCGCAGGGAAGTATCTTCCCGAGAATCTACACAGCTTCCATTCTGGCAGGCGAGCGCTCGGGCGCGCTCGACGAAGTGTTGCTTCGTTACGTCACTTACATGAGACGGAACGTCGCCTTGCGCCGGAAGATTCGGGGCGCGCTCGCGTATCCCTTGTTCCTGCTGTTTGCGTCGGGTTGCATGGTTACGTTTTTGACCGTTTACGTCGTACCGCGTATGTCGGATCTCTTCTCGGGTTTCGGGACGGAACTTCCCACGGTCACCCAGATCGTGCTGGGGCTCTCGAAGTGGTTATCGGGAAACGTGCTTTGGTTTGGTCCGCTCTTCATCGGCGGTGCAATCGTTTTGTTCTTATGGTCTCGAACTGAAGCGGGGCGATTGCGCGTCGACGCGACGATTCTTAAGATTCCGCTGGCCGGAAGCCTGGTGGTGCAACTTTCAATTGCGCAAGCGACGCGTTCGCTCGCGACGTTGTTAGCCGGTGGTATCACACTGGTCGAGTCGTGGGAGATCGCCGCGGAGTCGATCACGAATCGGGAACTGCGACGGCGCAGCGGCGCGATCCTGCCGATGATTCGCGAAGGCCGTTCGTTTACCGAGAGCATTGAAGCGGCAAACTGGGTCCCGTTGCTCGCGGTCGATATGATCGGAATTGGCGAGCGCTCCGGCAGTTTGCGTGAAATGCTCGACGAGGTTGCAGTGTTTTATGACGCCGAATCCGAGGTACGGCTGGAGCAGTTGACGACTACGCTCGAGCCTGCAATTCTGGTGGTCATGGGCGGGATCGTCGTGACCATTCTGCTGGCAATTTATCTTCCCATCATTCAATCGATTTCAGGCGGCACCGGTGTTACCGGCCGCCACTAAACGCGATTTGCGGAACTCGCGTTCCGCGTAGAAATAGGCATGAAAGAGTTAACTCAAGACCCCGCAACCGCGGCATTGCCGAGTGGACCGCTCGATAATCCGCCCATTCGGAACGCGGCCGATGCACACGACCCGCCCGAAGTGCGCACCGCAAAGGAACTCGCTCGACGGTATCGCCTCGCCTTCGTCGATCTGTTGCCCACCGATCAGGAGTCCCCGGTTAGTTATGAATTGTTCAATGAGATTCCAGTCGATCTCATGGTGCGACACCAGTTTCTGCCGCTGAAGCGCGATGCTAAAGGGCTGCACATCGCGATGGCCGACCCAACGGACCTCGAGCGTTTAGACGAACTGGCCGGAGCTTTGAAGGCGCGCATCGTTCCCTACGTAGCCACAGCCGGAGCGATCGAAGTTATTCTGCGGCGCGGCGACGCCACGCAACGCGTCTTGCAGGAGGCTGCGTCCGGCTTTCGCATCTCGTTGGTGAGAGAAACCGAGAGCGGTGAAGAGGTGCTCGATCTCGATCGCCTGGCAACCGACTCCGAGATGTCGCCCATTATTAAACTGGTCGACTCGATTATCTATAACGCGATGGAGTCGCGGGCGTCTGATATTCATATTGAGACGCGCGACACTGAAGTGCAGGTGAAGTATCGAATTGATGGCGCGCTTTATGCCAAGGTTGATCCGATCGATCTCGCGTTCCATCAAACGTTGATTTCGCGCATCAAGGTGATGTCCGAGCTGGACATTGCCGAGCGGCGCGTGCCGCAGGACGGTCGTTTCCGGGTTCGTTATAAAGGCCGCAACGTAGACTTTCGTGTTTCGATCATGCCGACGATCCACGGCGAGGATGCGGTCATCCGTATTCTCGATAAAGAGCAGATCAACGAAGAGTTTCGTAATTTGAATCTCGACGTGGTGGGTTTTGCTGAAGACGACTTACGCAAGTTTCGTCACTACATCGCTGAGCCTTACGGGATGGTCTTGGTGACCGGGCCGACGGGCTCCGGAAAAACAACGACGCTATATGCCGCGCTCAACGAAATCAGAAACGAAGAAGACAAGATCGTAACGATCGAGGATCCGGTCGAGTACCAACTGCACGGCATCACGCAAATTCCCGTGAATGAGAAAAAGGGATTGACGTTTGATCGTGGCCTGCGCTCCATCCTGCGTCACGATCCCGACAAGATAATGATCGGAGAAATCCGTGACACTGAGACCGCGCAAATCGCGATTCAGTCCGCATTGACCGGTCACCTCGTGTTTACGACCGTCCATGCTAACAACGTTATCGATGTTATCGGCCGCTTCCTGAACATGGGTGTCGAGCCGTACAACTTCGTTTCCTGTCTGAACTGCGTGCTTGCGCAACGCCTGATTCGCATGCTTTGTCCTTATTGTAAGCGCCAGTATCAGGCCAAGGAGCACGAGCTGATCGAGTCGGGGCTTCGGCCGGAGGAGCATCGCGACACGCCGTTTTACGTTAACGTCGGTTGTGACGCCTGCAATCACACGGGTTATCGCGGCCGCACCGCCATCCACGAGCTGCTCGACCTTTCCGATAATATTCGCGAGATGATCGTAGAGCGACGCCCGGGTTCGGAAGTTCGCCGGGCCGCTGAGACAGAGGGACTCACCAGCCTGCGCGAGTCGGCGCTGCGAAAAGTCTTCGCCGGTGTCTCTACTCTGCACGAGATCAACCGCGTGACCTTCGTCGAAGAAATCAGCTCCGGCGCCTGATTTTGTGGTAAATTCAGCGCGAACTGAATGCACCGCGAGCGCAAGAGCCCGCAGATCAAAGCCAACGCCAACCCGACAAATCACCTCGCTGTTTAAGGAACTGTTGTTTTTAAATTGCGTGTAAGCAAATGAAGCGACGGGAGTTGCATCTTAACCCCCTTGAACGGCATTATTAGACCTCGAATTTCGCGCTTCGGCCACGACCCTCTACCGAGAGACTGACATGAGAATAAAGCTACAAAGTCGCCTTTTTGTTTCCCTGTTACTCACCTTTTGCCTGTTGATTCTGCCGGTGACGGCATTCGGGAAAAAAGGCGAAAAGTATTTCCGCGAGGGACTGCGTTACGAACATGAACAGCAATGGGAGAAGGCGGCCCAGGAATTTACGCTCGCCTTAGCGGCGGATCCCGGCAGCGTCGAATACCAGCTGCATTTCCGGCGCGCCAGTTTTAATGCTTCGCAGTCGTACATGCAGCAGGGACGTTCGCTTGCAGAGCAGAGGGATTTCGTCGGCGCCTACAACGCTTTCCGCCAGGCTTACGGTTACGATCCGGTGAATGAGCTCGCCGTGTCTGAGATGGAGCGCATGCTGCGGCTGCAAGGTGTGAAGGAAGGAACGGTGGCGCCACCGGAAACTCCGAACACAACTAACCCGGGAACGATGACGTTGAACGACGCGGGGCCGCCGCTCGACTCTCCACGCACCGAAATGCGCGTCATCAGTTATAGCGGAGACTTGAAGTCGTTTATCCGCAGCCTTGCTGAACAGTTAAACCTGAACGTTATTTTCGACCGTCAGTCGTTTGTGCAGCCGCGCACCATCGACATTAACCTTCGCGACGTCACCACGTCGCAGGCGCTTGACTACATCTTCCTGCAGGAAAGTTTGTTCTTTCAAAAGCTGAGTCGTCGCACGATTCTCGTAGCTGACCAAACGCGCCGGCCGCAGTATCAGCAGCTGGTTTTGCGCACCTTCTTTCTTGCCAACAGCGATCCCGACAAAGTCAAAACTCTCGTCGGTCAGGCTATCCCGCCGTCAGTTGGACGTCCGCAAACAATTGTTGTGGCTGACAAGGACACCAACAGTCTGACCATTCGCGACACCGCGGAAAACGTGCGGTTGATTGGTGAGTTGATTCAGAGTGTTGACAAGGATCGCGCCGAAGTGGTGATGGACGTCAACATTTACGAAGTCTCGAAAAGCAATTTCCTGCAACTGGGTAACCAGGTCGGAACGCCGGGAAGTAACGGAACATTTAATTTGGGTGGTTCACCCGGCATCTCGGTGTTGACCGACAACGCGACGGTTAACGGCGGTCGGGGTGTAAACGTTGCGAGCATCGTGGGCGGTGTGCCCACGGCATTAGCCGCGGCGTTTGTGCTGCCGCCGTCGGTGCTGACTGCTTTTCAGAGCAAGAACAATACGAAGTTGATCGCTTCAACTCAGGTACACGCCTTCAACGGCGAAGAATCAACGGCGCGTATCGGACAGCGCGTGCCCGTACAAACGGCGCAGGCGTATCCGTTCGGCATCCAAACGGGCACCAGTACCGGTGGTAATAACAACTTCCCAACGGGCGGTTTTCCAGTCATCAATTATGAGCCGACCGGTCTGACGCTTAAGTTCACGCCGCAGGTATTTCCCAACCAGGACGTGCAGGTGAAGATGTCGATCGAGTCCAAGGACGTGTTGGGCGCCAGCACTTTGATGCCGACGTTTACTGAGCGAACGATTACCGGGACCGCACGCGTTCAAAACAATCGCACGATGATGTTGGCTAGCGTAGCGACGGACGTCAGTGCGCAAGGCCGTAACGGGCTGCCGATTCTTGGGTTGCTGCCGGTCATCGGCCGACTGTTTTCGTCGCCCACCAACGACAACCGCCGCATCGACATCGTGATCGCTGTAACGCCACGCGTCTTGCGCGCGCCGGCCGTTACCCCGCGCGATGAAGAGATGCGTCCCAGCGGAACTTTGCAATCGCCAACCACCGGCTCGCTTGAAGCGATGTTGCGCGAGGCGGATCGCGAAGACCAACTCGCGGAGCTGCAAAAACAGAAACGAGAGGCCGCGATCGCGAGAGCCTCTCATCCGACCGTCGTCGAGATAGTTCCGATCAATAGCGGCGCGACTGCGGCGACAACCAACCCCACGCCGGGTAATTCAACTGCGCCACAAGTTGTAGCCCCCGGCCAGAACAGTGCGGCGCCAACAACTGCTGCGAATCAAACCACGGCAGAAGTTAAACCGCAGGAGGAATTACCGGCGTTCGTACCAGCGCCTAAATCGCTTGTCAGTAGTACATCGGCAACGGAAGTTGCGGCGGTCAATACCAATGTGACTAGCGAGGCCGCGGCGAAGTTAACCAGTTTGACGGCGAAACCTATCGAGGCGACGTTGACTCCGATCACCACGCGTGGCCGAACTGCGCAGGTGAATTTGACGCCGGCGGAACAGACGATGAAGGTTGGTGAGACGCGCCGCTTCGCGCTCGATTTGAAGGCCGACGTGCCGCTGGCCCTGGCGATCATTGCCCTTAGATTTGATCCGAAGATTG
>JBKPNP010000141.1:0-6528 GCA_046732775.1 Acidobacteriota bacterium | reverse complement strand
TAGCCAACACCTTCGGTGTTAAAACTCTTCCCGACTTTTGAGGCAAAGCCCTGAGGCTTACTTTTGGGTGCTCGTCTTAACACAGTTATATGGAAACTTTGATGAAACTTCGTAGACCTAATCAATCGTTCGTCTCGCTACTTTGTGTCTTCGCCTTAGGCTGTTCGCTGTTAATTTCCAGCGCGCGTGCCCAGGAAACCTCGGGAGCTTCTGTCCCTCAAACAACCAGCAAAGCAGACCTCCATCAAGCGCTTGTTGATTTAACCAACAGTTGGACAGTGATGTGCGTCGCCGCCCACCCGGACGACGAAGACGGCACGACGCTCACCGTGTTGCGACGTCGAGATGGCGTACACACCGTCAGCCTGTTTTCCACTTTCGGCGAAGGTGGACAGAACGCAGTTGGCCCTGAACTCTATGAAGAGCTCGGTGTCATTCGCTCGCAGGAGACGCGCAACGCGGCGAAGGTGCAGGGCTCCGAACCCTACTTCCTTGGTTTGAAAGATTTTGGCTTTTCGAAGTCCGCAGACGAAGCATTCAAAATTTGGGGACACGACGAGGCGCTCGCTCGCATGGTGCTGAAGATCCGCGAGCTTCGTCCGGACGTGATCATTACCAATCACGATACGACCAGCGGCCACGGCCACCATCAAGCGACGGGCCGTCTGATCCTTGAAGCCTTCGACGCGGCTGCGGATCCGAAACGCTTTCCGGAACAATTGACGCGCGTGAAGCCCTGGCAAGCGCAGCGGCTGTTTGTGCGTATGTTTGGGAACAACAGCGCAGCCAGGCCCGAGGACAAAGTAGTTTCCATTGATCCAAACGAAGTGGATCCGGTGCGCGGAACGTCCTTCGCCGAGCAAGCCCTGGCCGCGCTCCATGAACATGCGACGCAGGGACCATGGCCAAAGTCGGTAGCAGAAATGATGCGCGCGCGGCGTATCGAGGGCGGGAAGTTGCCGCCGATTCGCTACCGCTTGATACGCGAGGCAAGCGGAGCAGCAGCGTTATCTGACAACGCCAACACGCCGCTGGCTGGCTTAGCGCTGCCGGCAGCCTTCATCGAACGCACCTTACCGCCAACCATCGAGGGCAAGCCTTTAACGGACTTTCTCGATCGACAGGACCGCGTGTTGGCGGCGTTGGTTGATTGGCGCGCCAGTTCGTCTGCTCCGGCAATGCCCGCGGCAGACCCGGAACGCTTACAGTTGTTTGAGGCACGCGCGAATCGTGCTCTCGCCCTAGCGGCAGGTATTTCGTTGCACCTGACGTCGCGCAATGCAGTTTTAGTACCCGGCACGCCTGCCACTTTCTCCATCATTCTTGCAAACGCCGGAATCGGCGGCGCGCACGTCAACGACCTGCGTTTCAACGGCTGGGGCGAAAACGTACGTCTGCAAACTGCCGAGTTGTTGTTGCCAGACACCGAGACCGCAGTGACGGTAGACGAAGCGACGCCGAAGAACGCAACTTTCAACGTGCCGCATGAACAACATCTCTACGATGGAACCTCCCTGGGCAAGCGGTTCTCGGCCAAGGCGAGTTTCGAAATCGACGGCGCGAAGTTTTCGGTGAGCGATGACGAACTGCTCGACATTGCTCCGGCGATAGAAATTAGACAAGCGTCGCCGTCGCCGGTGGTATGGACGCCAGGTCACGATCCGGCGATGACCTTCCATGCGGTGCTGCGAAACAATCTCGACAAACCGTTTCGCGGAGTTTTGAGTTTGAATAGTCGCGCGCTGGGCATTGCTGCGGTGGGAACAAATATCGCGCTTAAGCCGAATGAAACGCGTTCGTTCGAACTGCGCTCGCCTTCCGGCGTTCGTAAGGGCCGGGTAGCTGCATCGAGCGCTGGTGTCGCAAACTTAGTAGTTGAAGATACTGACGCGGCCGCGATTAGCAGGCGTTCGCTGCCGGTTGTTTTTGCCGATGCGCGCGTGGCGCCGCTTCTTAACGTTGGCTACGTTCCGAGTTTTGATCAAACGATCGAACACTCGCTGATGGCGCTGGGAGTGAAGTCGAAGGCGCTCACCGTGGACGATGTCAAGACGGCGGACCTATCAAGCTACACGACTATCATCATCGACAATCGTGGCTATGAGGCGCATCCGGAATTGATCGCCGCGAATTCGCGGCTGCTGGATTTCGTCGCGGCCGGTGGCACGTTGATTGTGTTCTATCACAAGGACAACGAATGGAACCCTGACGAAAAGAAGCATCGTCCACAGCTCGCGCCCTACCCAATCATTCTCGACGACAAACGCGTGACCGATGAGACGGCGCCGATCAGTTTCCTTCAGCCCGCTCACGCACTGCTGAACACGCCGAACAAAATTACCCCCGCCGACTTTGCGAACTGGATTCAGGAACGCGGACTCTATTATCCGAAGCAATGGGACGAGCACTACACCGCGATCTTTTCAACCAACGATCCCGGCGAGCCGCCGCTGACGAGTGGCGTGCTGGTAGCTCCCTACAGCAAGGGCAACTACATCTACACGAGTATGGTTTGGTATCGCGAGTTGCGGGCGGGCGTGCCGGGAGCGTATCGCATGTTTGCCAACATGATTAGCTACGGACGGAAATAAGCCGCGGATTTACGCGGAGAAACGCGGATCAGAAGAAAGAAACTTAGGGCTGATATTCCTAAGCTTGTTTCCGATCCGCGTTTTTCTGCGCGAATCCGCGGCAAAGATGTTTTGGGATTATGCTTCCTGCTCGACTGCGGACTCGCCTTCGAGTTTGACCTGCGCGCGTTCGAGGAACGTGCGAATCATTTCCGCCACGCGCTTCTGCATCTCTGAGCTGATTGCGCCCTCACCAACCAACGCCGCCAACCGGTGCAATTCCTTCGCGTGAGCGCGACGCAGTTCTACGTGCTGAGAAACTTTGATGAGCACCTTGTGTCCGCGTACTTCAAAATTAGCGGCGTAGCGCAAATAGTTCTTCATCTCCGTGCCCGCCGGAGACCATTCCAGTCGCTCGGGCCGGTCTTCTGTTTTGCGTACTGCGAAACTTGCTTGCACCGAACCAATCACCGGAACCTCGGCGCGCACTGACCAACGCATGATGCCGCCCGATTCTTTGCGTATGCCTTCAATGCCCGGCATCAAATCCGCAAAGTTTCGCAGTTCACCAAAAAACTCACGCGCGCGCTCTAACGTGGTTCTTAGTTCCAATTGACCCGTATACGATGCTTTGATTCGAAACATGTTTTCCGTGTCTGCCCCGTCGCTAAATTCTCACTCAATTCGTTGATGCTCTGGTTTGACATTCAGTTGTAAACACCAGAACCTGATTGGAGATTACACGATTGAGAAATTTACGTAAACTGGCAATTTTACCTGCGAGGAGAAACATGTTGGCCGTAACAACGCGATGTCCACAGTGTCACGATGGTGTGCTGAAAAGCTGGGCTGAACTAAACGACGAAGAGCGCGAGGTGGTGAAGCGTTTGCCCGCCGCGAGTGAGTATTCAGCTGCTGAACGTGAGCGACTGCATCGTTGGTGCGTGCGCTGCTGGCATGAGACAAGCGCGGAGCGGGCCGATGCGTGACTAATTTTACTCAACCCTCGTCTCCCTAAAGTCGATTGAAAACCACGTCCTCCAATAAAGCGACAACGTCGAAAATCTCGAGGTCAGGAAGGTGGGCTTGCCCCCGCTCTTCTGTCTGAATCGATTTGCTAGTTAGTTTACGCAGTGATGCGATCATACGCTTCGCGAATTGCTCCCATACGCTGGCGCAACGTCTCACCCAGCGCTTCCGGCGTCTCAAATTTCAGCCGCTCGGCGATCTCCTGGAATACGTGGTAATCCGTCGACGGCAGCACTGCCGTCTTGCCTGCAATAAGGCGCAGCTGATGATCGACCGCCCGCAGCAATTCGTAACCCTGACTCAACGAGTCGTAATCTTCCGCTGCTAATGAACCATTAGCTTCCAAACGCTCGAGCGTTGTCAGTGTCGCCCGATCTTCACCCTCGTCGGGAACATCATCACGCAGCTGCAGATAACGCGTGGCGAAGTAGACATCGAGCATGCTGCCCGCTGAATACTTGATGTCGATTTCTCTTTTCTTCAGCCGCTGAGCGTGACGTCCGTTGCGAACTACCGTTCTTCCCTTCTCCAACTCCAGTCGCTCGCGTACGCGACGTGTTTCTACTTTAAGTTCGTCACCGGTGTTCAGCGCAGCCTTTTCATGAAGCGCGTGGCGCGCGTGCGTCTCGACCATTTTCCCTAGTTCAAGATCGCCGGCGACTGCGCGCAGCTTCACGTACGCAAGCCATTCCCAAATCGCGCTGCGATGTCGCACGTAGTCGACAAAGCTTTCAGAACTGATTACGAGCGGGCCGTTCTTTCCATTTGGGCGCAGCCGGAGGTCGACGCGATACAAATACCCTTCCCGCGTTACGCTCGAGAGCGCGATGACCATCAACTCGCACAGGCGTGCATAAGCCTCATCCTGCGTGAGGCCCGTAACGGGCGACGAAACCAGCGGATCGTAAACAATCACGATGTCGAGATCCGAACCGTAATCGACGCCGCCACTCGCCAGACGCCCGAGCGCGAGCACACTCAAACGCGGCCCGCCGGTGAGACGGCCATGCCGCCGCACCATCTCGCGCCGCGCGATCAGAAAAGCCACGTTGATACTCGCGACTGCCAGTTCAGTTTGCAGTTCGTTTGAAGCGGCGAGCGACAGGTTACCGGCGGCATCTTCCGCGCCAATCTCGAGCAGCAGCCTTGACCATTCAAGCCGCAAGGTAGCGAGCTCAGCTGAAAAGCTTTTTTCCGGATCCACGGCTGAACGCAAGTGAGTGCGAAAGTCTCTGCGCCGCAAACGCGCGCCGGCGGATTCAAGGGAACTAATCAGCGCCGGATTACTGGCCAACATTTCCCCAAAGAACTCAGACGCACCACACAGCCGGACGACGCCATCCAGATTTTCGGCCAGCAACTCGAGTGGTTGCTCGAATTTTTCGAGTGAGGCGGCAACCCGCGCGGTCAGCAGAATGGCGCGATGCGCATTCTGCGATTCGGCTGCTGCAGTGCGAATCTGCCGCGCCAGGTCACGAGCCGCAACGGCTTCATCGCCAATGCGAATGTGCGCCGCAAATGCCTTTGCCGCGGCGTCGATGAGGCGATGGTCATCGCCGAACGTCGCTTCCGTATCTTCGGCCTCGATTGGCTTTGAATTGTGCGCCACCGTTCCATCGTTCGCGAACACGCGGTCGAAAGCTTTGCGTACGTTTGTCGCATGCTCGGTTAACGCGATATCGAAGTCAGCGATGGACGAAAATCCCATACGCTTCGCCACCAGCGCGCGTTGCGGCTCAGCTTGAGGAACAGTATGCGTTTGCAGCCCGTGCTCCATTTGCAAGCGGTGCTCGAGCGTTCGCAAGAAAAGATATGCTTCAGACAACTCGGAGCGTTCGTGCTCCAGTATCAGATTTCGTTCGGCAAGCCGGCCCAAACTGATAAGAGTGTGTGAGACGCGCAGCCACTCGTCAGGCGCGCCGTGGGCAAGCTGCAGCGCCTGGGCGATGAACTCGATTTCACGAATGCCGCCGCGCTGAAGTTTGACGTTAAAACCCGCCTGCTTTCGTTCGACACTGCGGTCAATCTTCTGTTTCGCGAGTCGCACGCTGGAAAGCGCGTCTTTGACAGAAATCTCTGAGCGATAGATTAGCGGCTCGACGGCTTCGGCAAACTTCGCGAACAACGAGTTCGAACCCACGGCAGCGCGACTGCGGATCAGCGCCTGGCGTTCCCAGGCCTGGGCGTTTTCGCGGTAGTACTTCACCGCTTCATTAAACGAACAAGCCAGCGCACCATCGCGGCCGTGTGGCCGCAGTCGCAAGTCAACCCGATAAGCAGCGCCTTCGCCGGCGGGTTGACCAACCAACCTGGTGATCGCTTCCGAAAGTTTGACGAAGTATTCCCGGTTGCTCAGTTTTTCCTGCTCGTTGGCGCCCGCGGTCATGCCTTCGTCGGAATAGATGAAAAGCAGATCGATGTCGGAAGCGTAGTTCAGTTCACATGAACCGAGCTTACCGAGTGCGACCACGCAAAACTCTGCGGTAGCGATTCGTCCGCGCTCGTCGCGCAACGGGGCGCCGAAACGATTGTCCAATTCCTGACGCGTAAGGTTGTAGGCATATTCAAGAATCGCATCAGCCAGATTTGATAACTCTTCTGTAGTTTCAACCAAAGTGTGCGCACGCCGGATATCGTGAAGATAGATACGAAGCAATTCCCGCCGCCGAAAACGCGCCAACAGCACCTGCGGCGTCAGCGTGGAATTGGTCGAAGCGAAACGCGCCAGCGATTCCTTCAACTGATCGCGCGTCCTGACGCGGACGTCGAGACGCTCGCGAGAGAGCCATGAGAAATACGTGGGGTTCCGTTCGAGTGTGGTAGCGAGGAGCGGACTCCAGGCTGCGAGAGTCAGCGTATCGGCAAGCAGGCGCGGATCGCGCAACAACTTTTGCAGCGCCGCCGGTTCTTCCGTCGCAAGCCGTTCGAG
>JBKPNP010000140.1:0-2146 GCA_046732775.1 Acidobacteriota bacterium | reverse complement strand
TCGTCGTCGTCAACGCCTTCAGCCAGTTCCTGCGCGCCGGCAAGTTCCGCTTTGAGCGACTTCCAATGGCGAAATTTTTCAACGATCTCGCCGAGCGTGCGGTGTTGTCGTGCGGCTTTAGTGTAGGCCTTCTGGTCCGCCAACAGCTCGGGCGCCGAGAGCTCGTTTGATAACTCTTCGTAGCGCGCTTCTATTTGTTCGAGTCTCTCTAACATGTTTTTTAGGATAACGGCGCGAGGGCGGCTTCGGTCGTTTGTGGTTCCAGCTTCAACGATTCCTTCAATGCTTCGATCGCTACTTCGAGTTGCTGATCGTCCGGCTCCTGCGTGGTAATGTTCTGCAGCCAAACACCGGGAAGCGTGATTAGTTTGAAAAACCAACCGCCTTCTTTCCGCGCTGACAGGCGAATGATTTCGTATGACAACCCGGCTACCACCGGCACGAGTGCGACGCGCACCAGGAAGTTGTAAACCAGCGAATCAAACTTAATAACCGAAAACAGCGCGATTGATACCAGCATGACGACCATCAGGAAGCTGGTTCCGCAACGCGGATGTTGCCGCGGTTGTGGTCGCGCATTCTCGACTGTTAACGGCAAACCCGCTTCCCAGGTGAACACAGTCTTGTGTTCCGCGCCGTGGTACTCGAAGACGCGCCGGATGTCCTTGATCAAAGAGAAGCTGAAAATCATGATCAAGAAAAAGCTCATGCGGAGGACACCGTCAACCAGGTTGAAGGCGACGGACGGGCGAACCGGATGCAAATAGGATCTAACGGTCGACCACGCGTCTGAATACCAGGGCGTCGTGTCAGACGTAGCCGATGAGGTATTCGAATCGGAAGCCGGTTGATTCGCGACTGCCGGGGCTGGAGCGGACGCTGCGGTCGACGGAGCCCAGCCCGCGCCGATAAAGATTGCGTTCGTCAGTAACAACGGCGCAGCGACGAACAGCAGCAGGTTGAATAGCATAGCGATGATTATCGAAGTCGCAGCCGCCGCCGTGCCGCCCTGCTTCATTTCGTCTTTGGCGCGCTTTTGAGTTGGCACTGGAAACAAACCGGGAACAGCGCCGGTGATTCCCGCAAAGTCGCCTTCGCCTTCAATCACGGCGGGCGTCAGCGTCACTTTAACTTCGCGTGCCTCGGCCTCTTGCGCGTCGCCAAACGCCTCGTTGGCTGAGTAGTTCAAAGCCTTGATGCCCAATCCCATTGATTGCACGAGCACTGCGCTGCCACGCAACACCGGCAACTTGAGCAGCGGATACTTGTCGCTCCATTTCGGCATGCGCGCCGAAATGTTAACGATGGTGCCATCAGCTTTGCGCACCGCTACCGCGTAGGCGTTGGGCGTGCGCATCATGACACCCTCAATGACCGCCTGGCCGCCGACAATCAAGTCTCTTTCGTTTGTGCTCAAGGTTGTTACCTTCGTAGGGCAGGTACTGCTGCCTGTTTAGATAGCTTATTAATCAATCAAGGAAGAAAATTTTCCAATTTTCAATTCAAATTTTCCATTCGCCTTTAAGCAATCAGTTCTCGTTCGTGTGAAATCTGGTTCTCAAGTGATGACCGAATGGAAAATGGACAATGGCAAATGAAAAATGTCAGATGGAAAATTTCTTGCGTCCTTCAACTGCAAATCCCATTCAACGTGTCAGACAGGAAGGTCTGTCCTACTAAACACTAACGCCGGTCTGGTTTTGAGTTCCACTTTAGCGCTGGATACAGCGAACTAAAGCCTGAACTCGTGACAGAGCCGGCGTCTATTTCTGAAGTCTGGCTAATGGCGACTGCTAACGAACACGTCCATCCTCTCGAATTACGCGGTGGTTGTGGTTTCCGCCGGCGTCTTTTTGCCATATCGCTTGTTGAATCGATCAACGCGTCCCGCGGTATCAACCAGCTTTTGTTTGCCGGTAAAAAACGGATGACAAGCCGAGCAAATTTCCACGTGCAGATCGCCTTTTTTGGTTGAGCGCGTCTTGAACGTTTCGCCGCAGGCGCAGGTCACAGTCATTTCATTATAATCAGGGTGAATCTCTGGTTTCATTATCTCTTGAACCTCGTTACAGACAGCTAAATGCCCTATTTTTCAAACAAACCATGATAGTTTCTGATGTGCAGATCGTCAAGTTAGGGTTAGAGC
>JBKPNP010000139.1:0-2418 GCA_046732775.1 Acidobacteriota bacterium | reverse complement strand
AATCCAACCTCGCAGAAGCGCTAAGAAAACTTATCGCCGTAAACCAGGTAACTGACGGACGCGCGCGCGTAATTCTGCTGGCACGCAGCGGCCGCGATATTTGGAAAACGAAAAAGGAGTCGCCGCGCAAAACCGATGTCCTGATCATGACCGGTGAAGCGCAGCACGTTCCGGCGGCTGGATTGTCTCTGGCCGTCTCGCCTTATCGGGTGAATTCGTTGTCACCCCTGACCGGCATACGCAGCCTCAACTACCTCGAGCAGGTGCTGTCCTGGGAAGAGGCGCAAACCCGCGACTTCGATGAAGCGGTGATGCTGAACGAACGCGGCGAAATCGTGTCAGCCACGATGGCGAATATTTTCTGGCTAACCGAGGGCACACTGCACACGCCTTCGCTAAGCACCGGTGCGATCGCCGGCATCACTCGTGGCGTCGTGCTTGAACTGGCGGCCAAACAGTTTATTCCGGTGATTGAGGGCGTTTATGAGTTGTCGCACCTGACCGAAGCCGACGAAATCTTCCTGACTTCGGCAAGCCTTGGCGTCGCCCAAGTCACCACCTTCGACTTCCGCCGCTATGCAGTTTCCACCGGAAATACCTGCTCCAAAATCTCTGAAGCGTTCAAAGACCTGCTTTTGCAAGCCTAAACGGCATGGACTGGAGCGCTCAGAAGGTTGCAACCGGACTGGAGCGCACGCGCGTCGCGCTTGCGTTTAGTCTAGCTAAGCGGCAACCGGGACGGTTTACCGCATCGTGATACTGACCTCAATTCCCCAAACTCCCACACCGGGCTAACCTTGGCATTGACACTATGGGATAGTGAGATTACGCTGTGCCCGAATTTAAGGCCAAGAGCCCGCTCCTCGCTAACCACGAAACGATCCACCGGTGCGATTTCCATCAAGCGACACCGGATCGCATTCAGTTTTCGGATCCGAATAACGATTAAGGAGAATCGGTAATGAGTAAGGTTGTTTTAGTGAACCCGGCAAATGCAACCGTCGGCTACAGCGTGATCACCCCGCGATGGCTTTTTGTTATTGCCGGCGCTACGCCCGTAGAGTTTGCCGGTGACCCGATAATCATTGACGAACCGGTCGAGGCTTTCAATCCTGAATCAGTTGGCCCTGGCGACATCGTCGGCGTAGGCATTCACACGGGAAATTGCCGGCCCGGCTACCGCGTTGTGCGCGCAGCCAAGGAACGCGGGGCCACGGTTATCGTGGGCGGAGTACACCCCACCATCTTCCCCGATGAACCTCTCGAGATGGGCGCGGACGCCGTAGTCAAAGGAAACGCCGATATCATCTGGAAGGAAATCCTGGAAGATGCGCACCTCGGACGTTTGAAAAAAGTTTACGACGGCGGGCGCGTGCCCGGTGAACTGATGGCGAAGGCGCGTTGGGATTTACTCGATCCGAACAAGTATTTGATGGGCTGCGTTCAGACCGTCGCCGGTTGTCCCGAGAACTGCAGCTTCTGTTCTGTTTGGGTCACTGATGGACGCACGCCTCGCCTGCACCACAACGATCAAATTATCGACGAAGCGAACGAACTGCACGACATGGGTTTTCGTTACGTCTTCTTCTCCGACGACAATTTCACTCCGGCAACGCTGGGGCGCATCAAACGCGAGACCAACGCGGCCACCCGCGCCAACCTTGAACGTGTGCGTGAAGATCGTCTGAAGTTGTTTGAGGAGTACGATCGGTTCGGTCCGCCTACGCTTTACGGGTTCACACAAATGACGGCGGAGTGCATCAGTGACGACGAATACCTCGACGCGATGTACAGCAAGATGCGTTTGCGCGGCGCCCTCATCGGCGTCGAGTCGTTTACCGAAGAGGGATTGAAACACGTAAACAAAACATGGAATCCGGTCGGTCAACGAATGGCGGAGGCCATCCAAAAGATACAGAGTCACGGCATCATGGTGCTGGCGTCGATCATCGGCGGCTTGGAAAGCGACACCATCTCGACGCTACAGACGATGCGCCAGTTTGCGAGCGCCTCGGGGACAGCCTTTGCGCAATTTCCGCTATACAGCGTCTATCCAGGCACAAAGGACTATCACGAGATGATTCGCGATTGGAAGAGTCGCGACAAGCCGGACTACGTGCCGAAACATGCGGTGCAAATCGTGAAGGACAAATTCTGGCTGGACTACGATCACACTGACGTGGCGGTTAAGCATCCGACGATTCCGACGGAAGCGTTGATGAAAGAGTCGCAGGCAAGTTGGAGCAATTTTTACAGCTTGAAAGAAATCTTTGCGCGTACGCGAAAAGGTCCGATGAGCACGCTGCCATACGCCAGCCGCTTTGTTTACGCGATCGCTTGTCTGGTGTTTGCTTCGCTGTATCCCGGAGGCATTGCCGCAGACAACGTTCGGAAGAAGAAGCTGGGACTGTTTGCGCG
>JBKPNP010000138.1:0-5367 GCA_046732775.1 Acidobacteriota bacterium | reverse complement strand
AGCTGTCCGGTCTTGCGCTGGTTACAAAAGAATTCGATTAGTTCGGAGAGCGAAAGGTCGCTCAGGTGTCCGGTCAATGCCATGAGACTTAGCTCCTGTCTGAGTAACGATGTAGGGAGAGGAAATTGAAGTTGGGGCCTTCGGATCGGGTAGCGAGGGCTTCAACTTCGGCGAGAGTTATTGTGCCAATGCAAATTTGTAGTTGATCAACCCGGCGACTTTCACTGGTTGGCCGGAGAGTTTGGTGGGAGAGAATCGCGCTTTGAGTGCCGCTTGGACCGCTACGTCTCTCAAACTCATCGGTCCGCCAGTAGCAACCGCTGAAATCACCTTGCCTGTTTCATCCACTACAACTTCCACTGTGACCAGGCCGGACGTCCGCAAACGGCGCGCTGGTTCAGGATACGAAGGCGACGGCAAACTGATCGCGGTGCCGTTCAGCACGCCACCAGAAACTGGTTTGAGAATCGGTCGAGGCGCTGACGGCGGGGGCGGTTCCGAATCGACTTTCACAACCATCGAACCGACGTTCGCGTTGCCGTTAGCGAGTTCCACTGTATTAGAAGCGTTAAGCCTATCCTGCGCGTTGGTGATTGCGCCCGGAAGTGACGGAGACGTTCTGCTGCTTGCTTGACGGTTGTTGTTAGGGCTGGGCGACTTGCTAGCGGGCGCCACTGAAGCGTCAAGTTTAACTACGCTCGAGTTCGCGGCCGGGACTACTGCTGTGGTCGTGGGCGGTGCATTCGTAACAGCCGGTTGCGCTATCTTCATCATGTTCTCGTCGAGGTAGTACATGATGGAACGGTAAGTAACTTCAGTGGGTTCAAACGACATCTTGCCGCCTTCGATAACTGCGACGGCGGTGGTCATCTTGTTCCAGTTTCCCGCGAAATCGTATTCGTATTTGTAAGTCTCTTTGCTCAACAACGAACCGTCGGGATTGAGGAGCGTCATCTCGCTGATGTTTCCCTTATCGTCGTACTTATAGACTTCCTTGCCGGTCAGGTTTGCGCCGGCGATGGGAAAATACTGGTTCTCAGTCTTGCTGCCTTTTATGTCATAGGAAACAACTTCGAGAACCGCATGCTTCCCTTCCGCGACTTTGCCAGACTCGTTTGAAAGTTTTACCACTTCGGTGCGAACGCGACGCACGGGCCCGACGAGACCGTCCCGTTGGCGATCGGTTTCTTCAACCTTCGCGGGCGCGGGCTTGGCAACATTCGCCTTCGCCGTAAGGTTTGATTGCGCCTGAAGCTGTGCGCAGAATGCCGCCGATGCGAAGGCACAAAGAGTGAAACTAACTATCCGTCTTATCATTTGAGTTGACTCCTGACCGAAGGTGGGACGACTAAAACTAAAAATGAGGTGGATCTTTACTGCGGATAGAGGACCTACCCGCTTAACCGACAGCCGGATAATAGCCCGTTAAACGAGGTTTGTCTAGAGCCAACATTTCTGGCCCCGGAAGAGGCGAATGCTACTTCGTGGTTTCAGATCCTGATTTTGGCAAATCGGCCAGCAAAAGTACGATTTGATCGATCAGTCGAATGCTGTCGGAACGTCCGGTTTGGTCGTTGCACATGATGGAAAACGCCCAGATCTGTCCGTTCTCTCCATTGAGGTAACCCGAAAGCGAGTTGTCATACGTGAGGGACCCGGTCTTTGCAAAAACTCTGTCAGCGAGCGGTCGGAGCCGGCCACCGAGGGTGCCATCGCGACCTCCAATCGGCAGCGAGTCTTTAAAGACACCGGCGGCGCCGGTCTTTGATAGCGCCAACAGTAAGCGGGCGCTGGTATCGGGAGTTACCAAATCCAGGCGAGATAAACCGGAGCCGTCGTGTAGCGCCAGCCGCGCCGTCGGGATACCCGCGCGCCCCAGCCAATCTCGAACGACTGAAACTCCCGCCTCATCGTCTCCACGCTCCCTGCCACCGTTCTCCGCAGACTGATTAGCCCGTTCTCTACCGAGCGTGCGAAGAATCAGTTCCGCGTAAAGATTGTTGCTTTCCTTGTTGGTCTTCCTGGCAATTTCACTCAAAGGCTGACTCTGAACAAATGCGAGTTCAACCGCGCGAGCTGGATCGAATCGTTGACTCTGAGGCACGCGCGAGTCGCGTGAAAGCGTTTGCCCGTCGACCTGTATGCCTCGGGCCTTAAGTGCGCGGACGAAGAGTCTGGTGGCCCACAAAGCGGGCTTGTGCACGGAAAGTCTGGCGCCAAATCCTTTGCTGCCGGGAGCGTACTCTCCCCAAACGGCGACGGTGTTGTCCGACAAACCTCGATGCACGCCGACAGTCGAAGGGCCACTGCGCTCAGCCGGCGCCATGCGGTTCTCAACCGTGAAATAGCTTTCGGTGTCGCTGGTGTTAACGGCAGACAAACCGTCCTTCCCTGCAGGAACAAAATTTACGTCAACCTCGTTGCCGTTGATCGACAAGGCGCTAGCTTCGGCGGCGAAGTACCACTGCAAGTCGGTCCACTGCCAACCGTCTCCGAGCGGATCGCCACGAAAATAACTCTCGTCGCCAATCACGTTGCCGCCAACACTTCTGACTCCGCGCGCATACAAATCGTCGACGAGTTTTGCCAGTGAACCGCGATTCTCATCTTTGCTGTTGGCGACAAGATCCGGCGCTCCCCGCCCGTACAAAACCAGATCACCCTGAATACGTCCGTTCGCATCCGGTTGTGAATTCGCATATGCCGAGGTACGCCAGCGATAGTCCGCGCCGAGGAGATCGAGAGCGACACCAGTCGTGTAGATCTTCATGTTGGACGCGGGAGTAAAAAGTTTGTCGGCGTTGCGCGCGTAGACGGTCTTGCCGTCGGACATTGAAATAACGCTGACGCCCCAACGAGCGTCGCCCAGTTCGCTTTCATCAATCGCTTTGTCGATGCGCGTTGCCAAATCGCTCGGCGGTGTTGCGGGCGCGGCGGCCCTTTCGGAAACCTTGCTCTTTGGTTGCTCCTTGTCCTTTGCGTTTCCGTCCATGATCGGCCGCAAGATCAGCGATGCAGCCAGAACAACGACAAAGAGCGTCAGGGCTTTCAGGAAGAGTGATCGATTTTGCATAACCTATTTCTCACAACCTAAACGGGATTGAATCCGAGCGGGGGGCAAAACGGGGCAAAAGACTAACCGGCAAACAAAGCAGCGCTGCGTTCCGACGTCAGAATCGATCTGGTCGCGACATAGACTTCGTCGACAGAGATGTCATCGATGACATTGTTGTAAATGACTCGATGACGATCTCCCTGCGGCAAGTAACTATGCGGCGCGCGCTTGTCTAAAAGTAACACGACTGGCGTACCGACGGCCGAAGCGATGTGCATCGGTCCGGTGTCATTGGACACAAACGCAGCGAGCCGGGCCTGTGCGGCCGCGAGTTGGGGGATGGTGAGCTGATCCACGATCACTGCCGCAGACGGAAACTGCCGGCGTATCTCGTTGCGTAAAGAATGCTCTTCGGGTCCGAGGAATATCAGGACCCTCACGCCGTCGTTTCGTATCAAGTGATCCGCCAAACTTGCAAATTGTTCTAAAGGCCAACGCCGGCTTGGATGTCCAGCTCCCGGGAACAAACCGACGAGTGGCACGCGCGAATCTGCCTTCGCCTTCGACAGCGTCTTCTCGATCGCAGCCGCGTCAGCGGGTCGCGTTCTCAAGCGCGGAATGCGTTCGGCTACTTCGATTTCAAGCGGACTTAAGACATCAAGGTAACGATCGATCAGGTGCCGTTTGCGATGATCGGTTTCGACAGGCGGCCGCGGACGAAAGTTTGCCAGGTAATCGAGTGAACGACCGGGCCGGCGCGAGTACAAACGCCTGGACGCGCCCGACAGGAATCCCAGCAGATTTGTTTCGGACAAACTGTGAAGGTCGATCACGAAGTCAAACTTCCGGGCGCGAATTTCTTTGACGATCTGGAAAACCTTTAGCACGGACAGCGGCTTGAAGCCGTCGCGCAACGCCACGCGGTCAACCACATACGTCTCGTCTGCAAAGCCGGACAGGCCGACAACTTCAGCACCGGGTTTTCCGACCGCGACCGTTATTCGAGCTCGCGGAAATTTCTTTCGTATGGCGGCGAGCGCGGGCAAACTCAAAACGACATCGCCGAGCTGGCCAAAGTCGATTACCAGAATGTTTCGCGGGTCAAACACTTCCACTGTGAAACAACCTAACTGCTAATCCAAAATCCGTAAATCGCGGCCGGTCATGTCAGCGGGCTTTTCATTGCCAAGCAAGCCGAGCATCGTTGGCGCCACATCTTCCAGCGCACCGCCTCCGCGCAGTTTTAGTCCGAGCGACGCCTCGTCGATTAAATGAAACGGCACCGGATTCAGCGTGTGGGCCGTGTGTGGCCCGCCAGTTCGCGGATCGAGCATCTGCTCCGCATTCCCGTGGTCGGCAGTGATCAGTGTAATGCCGCGCGCCTGCCGAACGCCCCTGGTGATCCAACCGAGACAGGTATCGACATACTGGCAGGCCTCGATCGTCTTATCGAGTTTACCGGTGTGACCAACCATATCGGGGTTTGCAAAGTTGATAATAAAGACGTCGGTCTCTCCTTCATCGATTCCTCGCAGCACTTTGTCGGTTACTTTGAAGGCCGACATTTCCGGTTGCAGATCGTAAGTGGCGATACGCGGCGAGGGCACCAGCAAGCGGCGCTCGCAGCCATGTTCCTTCTCAACGCCGCCGTTGAAAAAGTAAGTCACGTGCGCGTATTTCTCTGTCTCCGCCAGCCGGTAATTCCGAACGCAGATCTTCTCCCAAACTTCAGCGAGGACATTTTTATGATCGCGCGGGGGAAATGCCACGGCGAGTGGAAACGAACGGTCGTAAACCGTAAAGCAGACTAGACGAACGTGCGGCCCGTGCGTAACGTCGAATTCCTGAAAACCTGGAACTGCCAAAGCTCGTGAAAGCTGCCGCGCACGATCGGGGCGGAAATTGAAGAAGACAACGCCGTCGCCATCCTCCATAACCCCAAGCGGCTCGCCGTTAGCGTTTACGATAACAATTGGTTCAACGAATTCGTCCGTGATTCCCTGTCCGTATGAATTCTTGACCGCGGCAATCGGATCGGTTGCGGGCTGGCCTTTCCCCTTTACGAGCAGGTCGTAGGCACGCTCGGTTCGCTCCCAACGTTTGTCGCGGTCCATCGCGTAATACCGACCGACGACAGATGCAATGCGACCGCAACCAATCTCGGCAATGTGCTTTTGTAGTTCCTCGAGGTAATGGACTGCCGACGACGGTGGCGTGTCGCGACCATCGAGAAAGCAATGAACAAAGACGCGATCGAGACCGCTGAAACCAGCGAGCCTCAGCAAGGCATAGAGATGCTCTTGCGAAGAGTG
>JBKPNP010000137.1:0-1868 GCA_046732775.1 Acidobacteriota bacterium | reverse complement strand
ACTTCATTTCCCGCCGACCGCAGTCTCTCGGGCACGTAGCGGAAACAGCAAATGCTCAAAACCGGAGCTGCCAGTAATTCGAAATCCGGTGCGGCATTGATGCGCTCGGCCAGATAGTCCGCCATCGTCATGTCTTCGCTGATCGTGCGAGCGATTCGTTGTGTTCCGTAATAGCGCAAAGTCAGCCAGATCTTTAAGGCGCGGAAACGGCGCGACAATTCCGGGCCGTAATTCCAAAACGCAAACGCTTCATCGCTGTTCTGCTCGTGCACCTTGATGTAGTCGGCCCCGTCAAAACTAAAAGCTGCGTGCGCGCGTTCCGGATCGCGAAACAGTAGACAGCCGGAATCGATCGGAACATAAAGCCACTTGTGCGGATCGAGCGAAATCGAATCCGCCGCAGCCAACCCGGCAAACAGATCGCGCTTCGTCGCGTCGAGCGCCGCAAGCGCGCCGTACGCGCCGTCGATGTGAAACCAGAGCTTGAATTCCTGCGCAATCGCGGCTACCGCCGCGAGCGGATCGACTGCGCCCGTATTCACTGTTCCCGCACTGGCAACGACGCAAAATGGTTTCAGGCCCTGCTTTAGATCTGCGGCGATTTTTTGACGCAACAACGAGAGGTCAATTCGGAACTGATCGTCAGTCGGAATCAAACGTACCTGTGCGCGGCCGATCCCAAGAATGTCTGCAGCTTTCGGGATCGACATGTGAATCTGATCAGACGCGTAGATCGTCATCGGCGCGGTATTCCACAATCCCTGCGTCGAGGCTTCAGCGGATTTGGCGCGGTGTGCGATCAGCAGCGCGGTAAGATTCGCCATCGAGCCGCCGCTGGTCAGTAGTCCGTGCGCGGGAAGTTCGTCCGTCGCGTAACCGATCAAGGTGGCGAGCCAGGTAATCACGGTGCGCTCGATCTCGGTTGCCGCCGGACCCGACCGCCACGAGGTAACGTTCGAGTTCAATGTTGACGCCAGCAAGTCAGCGAAAGCGGCGGGTGCATTTGCGGGCGAAGCAACGTAACCAAAAAAGCGCGGGTGGCCGTTGTGCCTGCTGTTCTGAATAATCGCTTCGCAGTCGGCCAGCAGTTGATCGAGCGGCGCACCGTCTATTGGCAACGATGCGCCGAGCGCTGCGATTGTTTTACCACCCGAAGTGTCGGGAAAAACGGGCAAGTCGGAGACGGTGGAGAAATATTCAGTGACGAGTTTGGTGATACTCGATGAGAGCTGCTGCAATTCAGACGGCGAGATGTCGAGCGAGGCGTCGCGCGGACGGCCGGCATTCGATGTCGGGTTCGTCTCGCTCATTTGAAAGGCGGGGCAATCGTGACGAGGAGCGACAGCCGTTCGGTTGAGTTATTGGTAACGCCGTGCGAAACGCCGGAGGGCGCGACGACTAGCATGCCTTCGGTCGCGTCGGCTTGTTCGTCGCCGACGGTGAAGTTTCCGCGGCCCTGCAACACGAGATAAAACTTGTCGGCGCCTTCATGAGCATGCACGCTTTGGCTTTGTCCCGGCTCAAGACAATTCAGTCCCACCATCACCTGGTCGCCGCGCCAGAGCGTGGTCTTGTAAAACTTTTCCGGCTGCGCACCGGCGTGTTCCTGCCAGTTGTAAAAATAGGTCATGCTTGAAGCCACGTACTATTGAAGTTCACTCACGACTTTCGGAGTGCGGTGACCTGTCACCGCTTTCTCTTCGCGGCGACCTGTCGCCGCGCTCGTACCGGAGAGTTAGCGAAGCAACGGCTGCGACAGGTCGCAGCCTGCAAAAGCGGTGACAGGTCACCGCACTCCAAAAGGTTTCCATTTGAGATTCATGAAGCGAATATCTTGTCCGACAAACTTTAGTTTGTCGACTTCGCTA
>JBKPNP010000136.1:0-4977 GCA_046732775.1 Acidobacteriota bacterium | reverse complement strand
TGGCGGAAAACGTGGAATTTCAGGTGGGGAAGAGCAGCTTTGCTTTGCGCGACAAAAATCTTAGCGCGCTGCGCGATCTGAATAATCGGGTGAAGTTTTCTGCGGGTAACTAACGACCGTTGATGTTGCAGGAGGCGACGCCGCACGGGGCGGTAGCCCGACAGTTATGGAGGGCTACGCGGCCACTCAACGATCAGCGAAATCTTCTCGATTGACGCATTTCCTTATTGAGCCACGAGAGTATTGCCCGGCGTAGCCCTCCATCACTGTCGGGCTACTGCCGGGCCATCAGCTCCGAATGTTACTTCCCGGCTGCGCGAGACTTTCCTTCGCTGGAATCGCGAGCGATCAGTTTGGAGAAACGGCTCTCAGAACCGTCTTTCGTCTCTTCCTGATAAAGAAACGCGAGCCCGTTCTTATCAAACGCCTCAAAAAATTCTTCCCAGGTGATTTTCTCGAGCGTGTCTTCTCCGGAGAATCCGGGATAGTCGATGCGCAAAAGCCCAGCGCTGTTTTTGCTTTCAGTACCTTTGACACGCGCCGGGTTGCCGCCGCGTTCTTCCACCCAGGTTCGAATCTCATCGTGATCGATAGTCACTTTTGAGTCTGATGTATCTGCCATAACGTCCTCCTTCTGATAGCTCAACTGTTAGCCCGAGTTTCGTCTAGTCTTCTCGGTTTTCCTCGCGCTCGTGTTTTGCACTATGGTGCAATGCTGCATCCCGATCGGTTTGCGTCTGGCGATCGCGCTCGCCGAAGGCGCCGGCTACGGCGTTGCTGGGCGGAATCGGCGCATATCCTTCGCGCGCACGCTCGGTCTTTTGCGCCTCGGAACGCGCGCCCTGTTTTTGCGATTGTTGTTCACTCATAACTGCTCCTCTCGTTTACGCGACAAACTAAAGTTTGTCGGACAACTTAATGCACTGTGCCGTTGCCGTTCGCGTGCAGGCCTGGCTTCAGCACCACCTTGATGCAGCCGTCGTTCTGTTGTTTGAAGGTGCTGTAGGCGTCCGCGGCTTCTTCGAGACCGACGCGATGCGTAATCACAAACGACGGATCAATCTGACCGAGTTGTATTAACTCGAGCAGCTGCGGCATGTACTTGTGTACGTGGGTCTGACCCATCTTGAACGTCAGCCCTTTCGAAAAGGCTGAACCGAATGGGAACTTGTCGAGTAAGCCACCGTAAACTCCGGGCACCGAAACTGTCCCCCCTTTGCGACAAGCGTAAATCGCCTGACGCAACGCATGTGGACGATCGGTGGCCATAAACATTGCTGCCTTCGCGCGATCGTAAATCGCGTCGAGCGAATGTCCATGTGCTTCAAGCCCTACTGCGTCGATACAGGCATCGGGTCCGAGGCCGCCGGTCATGCTTTTCAACTTCTCGTAAATATCCTCATCCGCGAAATTCAGCGTTTCGGCTTTGCCGTCCTCCGCCGCCATGCGCAGCCGGTCGGCGTTGTCGTCGATGGCAATCACGCGCTCCGCGCCGAGCAGGTAAGCGCTTTTGATCGCAAACTGCCCGACCGGACCGCAGCCCCAAACCGCCACCGTGTCGCCGCGTTGAATGTTGCAGTTTTCAGCAGCCATGTAGCCGGTGGGAAAAATATCTGACAGGAACAACACCTGTTCGTCGTCCAAGCCGTCTGGAATTTTGATTGGACCTACATCAGCGAAAGGCACGCGCACATACTCGGCCTGCCCGCCGGCGTAACCGCCCATCATGTGGGAATAACCAAACAGCCCGGAACCGGAAAAGCCGTAAAGCGTTTCGGCCATGCCGGCATTCGGGTTGGAATTGTCGCAGGCCGACCAGAGTCCTTTTTTGCAGAAGAAACACCGGCCGCACGCGATAGTGAACGGCACCACAACCCGATCACCCACTTGCAGATTGGTGACGGCGCTGCCGAGCTCAACTACTTCGCCCATAAACTCGTGGCCGAGAATATCGCCCTTCATCATCGACGGAATGTAACCATCGTAGAGATGCAGATCGGATCCGCATATGGCCGTCGTAGTTATTTTCAGAATTGCGTCGCGCGGGTTCAGAATTTTCGGATCGGGAACATCCTGCACGCGGACGTCATACTTGCCATACCAACAAAGCGCTTTCATCGGATTCCTCCTTCGCCTCCAAAAGAGGCGCCGCCCGCCGCAGCACGGCCCGCGAGGGGTTCAGCGTTAGCCGCCGAGTTTTCTTCAGTGCTCGTTTCGCGGCCCGACGATTGACCCTCGGTCGTGGGAATCTCGCCTGCTTCGAGTAGCTGCTTCAAACGTCGCAAGTTGCTGTCGACCATCTGACCCGGTTCTTTGCCGAAGAGTTTTGCGAACAACTGAGCGGCCTTTCCGCCCGGAGGGTTGTAATTGAGTACAACTTTCAGATAGGTGCCGCGGCCGCCGGGTGCTTCTTCGAAATGAACTGAACCGGCATTGGTAACGTCAGCGTCGGGCAGCGAACGCCAGGCGATAAACTTACCTTCCTCTTCGTTGTAAATTTCCGCGTCCCATTCGACATTCTTGCCGCCCGGTCCCTTTGCCACCCAATGAGAGCGGTTACCGTCCAACTGCGTTACTGATTCAAGATCCTCCATGAACTGGGGCAGGTTCTCGAAGTTTCGCCAGAATTTGTACAGCTCGTTTGGTGAGACGCCGATAGTTATCGACTTTTCGATGTGTACGTCGCGCGCTACATCTTCGCCGGAGTCGGCAGTGTTAACGCCGAGGGCGCGATACGCTTCGCACTGTCCGGTGGCGCCGCGGTAAAGAAGTCCGGCGCCGAGCAGGCCGAGCGCGACGCCTGTCTTAGAACGACTCTTCAGCGCATAGCCGACTAAAGCTCCACCGCCGACGGCGCTTGCGATTCGTTCATATTTGCCGACGTTCACGCCGCCGCCGTTCTCGTCATTAGTTTGTTGTTCTGTTTCGTTGTGTGGTTCGAATTCGACTTCCCAGGTTTCCATAACATCCCCTTTGCTCTTTCAACTGATTGCGCGAACGGTGGCGGCGTAGGCTGTAGCCTTCCGGTACGAGCGTACGAGTCGACCGTTCACTTTTTAGAATGGCGCGCGTTTTTTCGCGTCAAAATTAATAATTGCTGTTCAGGGGAGGATTGGGTGCAAGGTGAGTGCCGGAAAAAACGGGGGAAGAACGGGGAAGTGGGAGACGGGGAAAAGGGGAAGAGGGGAGGAGGAGGGGAAGTGGGTAAAGGGGAAGGGTTAACTCCCTCCCCACAGAGAGAGGGAACCTTTACCCATTCCCCCTTTACCGATTTCCCCCGCCTTATTGAATCGGCTTGCCGGGAGTCAGGAACTGCAATCCGCTGTCGCGCAGTTGCTTGTTAACGTTCGCAACATCTTCGCTGAAGAACTTGTTCAGCTCGGCAACGAACTCGCTCAACTGTTTCGACAAGTCGTCAATTCTCACCAGCTCGTCGGCTGTAGGCGCGGCGGTATAGCTATCGAGTCCAAACGAGATGCCGGTGATTTGACTCAGCAGGGGACGCGGTTCGTCGGGAAGCGCCGGACCCGCACTGCCGGTATTGTCGGGAGCGGCGACGAGTTTCTTTTGGATCGCTGCGAGCGAGTCCGCCAGCTTCTGTACCGCTTCGTTGGAAGCTTTGGGAACGTCCGGATTATCTTTCAGGGAAGTTTGCAAAGCAGTAATCTGCGTTCGCAGTCCCGCCATGTTCCGCCGAGCGGCTTCGGCAGTCTTCTGCAGTGCATAGACTCTGGCAATCGCGTCTTTTAACTTGCCGCGATCAGCTTCGACAATTTGAATGCGCGGATCTTCCTGTACCACCACGTTCGTCGTGGCAGTTTTGTCCCCGGCCGCGACCTTGATGGTGTAAGTGCCCGGTTGCACACGCGGTCCGCGCGGAGCACCGAAGAAGCCGCCGCCGCCCTGTCCTTCCTGCGGCGGCGATGGCGGATTGAGTCTCAAGTCCCAAACGACGCGGTTTAGTCCGGCTTCTTTTGTGCCTTTCAAGTCTCGCACTACCGCACCGCTCGCGTCAGTGATCGTGATCTTCGCTTCGTCCTTAGGCTTATCCTTAACGTAGTAGTTGATGACGGCGCCGTACGGCGGATTCGGCGCTGAGAACCACTTGTGTCCCGTATTCCCCTTGCGGCCGTAAAGCCGAAAGTGCGTCGCCGGAGCGACATCGAATAGGTGGATGTCGGAGTTGAGAACACTCTCCGACGCGCGTTCGAGTGGACTGAGATCGTCGAGCACCCACACCGAGCGGCCGTGTGTAGCAAGCACGAGCGCGTTGTCGCGCGGATGAATTTGAATATCGTCGACGCGCACGAGCGGCAAGTTGCCTTTGAGACGCGTCCAACGGCCACCACGATCGAATGAGACATAAGCGCCGAATTCGGTCCCCAAAAACAGCAGGTTAGGATTACGCGGATGTTCGCGTATTACGCGCGCGATGTTTCCGGCCGGCAGGTTAGATTTGATCGAGCGCCACGACTCGCCGAAGTCCGTCGTCATGAATACGTAAGTGCTGTAGTCGTCGCTGCGATGGCCGTCGAGTGTGAGATAGGCGGTGCCTTCAGCGTAGCGCGACGGCATCACGCGATTGACGTAAGTTCCCTTAGGCACGCCGCTGACGTGGTCGATAATGTTTTTCCAGGTCTTGCCGCTATCGCGTGAAATCTGCAGGTTGCCATCGTCGGTGCCCGCGTAAAGCAAGCCTTCTTTGATGGGCGACTCAGCCAGCGTCACCACCTGGCCAAACGTTTCCACGCCGTCATGACGTGAGAGCGTGTTCTTGTCGGGAAGCGCGCCCATGATTTGCAGCTTCTCGCGGTCCTGATCTTTTGTCAGATCGTCGCTCCAGGTCCAGGTGTTCCCGCGATCGGCCGACCTGAAAACGCGATTGCCGGCAAAGTAGATCGTGCGGTTGTTGTGTGGCGAGATAACTATTGGCGAGTTCCAGTCGAAGCGGTAGGTTTTTTCGCCGGGGCGCGCCTG
>JBKPNP010000135.1:0-2431 GCA_046732775.1 Acidobacteriota bacterium | reverse complement strand
GCCGCCGAAACTGCTTTCAGCCTCGCCACCTTCTGTTCGAAGGTCTCTCCCGGAACTGGTCCGGTATCAACGACACCCGCATAAGTGGTTCGTCTATTCAAACTTCGATTGGGGTTCGTACCTGCTTTAGTGCCTGCGGGCTTCGCCGCAGCGGGTGCAGCGGTGTTTGCCGCCGGCGCCGTGGTCGCTGCCTTAGCCGCCGGAGCGGCAGGCGCTGCCGCGGTTGCTTCCGGCGTGTGGCCCGTGGTTTCCATTACAAACACGCCGCGCGCGTCTTTCTTAATTACGGGCAAAGAGCCGCCGGCCGCTTGCAGCAAAGCGGAGAGCTCCGCTTCGACAAAACGCACTTGCTTGTTTGGATCGCGCACGTGCCCCAGCGGCGGCCCCATGTAAAGCGTGCCGCAGGTTTGACACTTCGAAAGCACGTCGTCACCGCGCAGGTGAACTTCCGAAGCTTCGCCTGCTGTCCGTAATTGTTTTAAGTGGCCGTTGCAGAGTTTGCCCTTAGCATTCTTCTCGTTACAGACGGTTTGTGCATTTGTGATCCGCTTCGGAACTGCCGTAGTTGCAGGCGCCGCCGGTTCGCTTACGCTCACTTCGGATGAAGGTGCTGTCATATTTGATTAGCTTTCAGCGCTTGATGTGATGTGCGGTTCGAATCTTACAGAGTTCAGCAAATGTGAGTCAACGTAATCCGCAGACGGTAATGGTTCAACTCACCTCGCAGCCTCGCGCAGACGCGCGCGCCACACGGACATTTCCTCATGCTATTCTCAAGGCAATGATCAGTGATCTGCTGGGCGCTGTCTGGCGACGCGTTCCCAAAAAGCTCAAGCGTTGGACTGTGCGTATGTCGCAACCACGCTTTGCTGTTACTGCGGGCGGTATCGTCTCCGATCGCAGCGGACGAGTGTTGTTACTCAAACATCGCTTTCGTCCCGGCAGCGGTTGGGGGTTACCCGGGGGCTTCATCGAGGAAGGGGAACAGCCGGAAGAAGCGTTGCGACGTGAGCTGCGCGAAGAGATTGGTCTGGAAGTCCAGCAACTAACGTTGTTCACCGTGAGAGCTTTCAAGGAGCCCAAACAGATTGAGATTGTGTTTTGCTGTCGCGCGGAGGGAGATCCGGACCAGCTAAACTTCGAGATTAAGCAGGCTGAGTGGTTTGAGTTGGACAATTTGCCGGGCCAGCTGCCGAAAGATCAGGTGCGCCTGATAAAGCGGGCGCTCAATGATGGAGCAAGCCCGCATGATTGATGTATGCTAGCGAGCGAAAAACAACAGTAATGAGCGATGAGTAATGAATGATGGGCGCGCATCGCTGCCCAAATTCAGTACTCGACCCTCATTACTCATCACTTTGGCTGGAGAAGAAAATGGTTGATCTGATTCCGTCGTCGGACACTGTCATGCAGATTCTGAAGCGAACTGGCGCCTTTCGCGAGGGTCATTTTGTTTACCCCAACGGCAAACACTCGCCCCACTATTTTCAAATGCCTTTGGCCTTCCGCTACTACGACACTGCGCGGGTGCTGGCGGTAGCGTTGAGCCGGAAGTTCCGGGTGGACCGCGACATCTCGAGTCAGCTTCCGAAAGTGTCAATCATCAGTCCCAGCTCCGGCGGTATACCGGTGGCTTTTGGCGTTCGCGACGCATTGAGTGCGGAGCAGATTTACTGGGCGGAGCAAGAAGGCGACAAGCGACGGTTTCGGCAGTACATCAACAAGGGCGAAGTGAACCCGTGCATCATCGTCGACGACATCATCCGCAGCGGCAACGCGATTGATGAAACCGCCTCGTTGGTGAAGGAGTTGGGCGCGCCGGTGATTGGTTGTGGCGCCATCGTCCGTTTCACGTCAGCCGAAGACAAACTTGGCGAGGTTCCGATCAGATCGTTAGTTGAGTTTGACGCGCATATGTATGACGAGGGCCAGGATTGCGGCGACTGCAAGAAAGGCGTGCCGGTGGAACATGTTCGTTTCTGAGAAAGCAGAAGGCAGAAGGCAGAAGGCACAAGGCAGACAGAAAACAGCACCCTGACCGCTTAACATGAACTTGGTGTATGAAAGGATCCTCTCATGTTACGTGGTCATCGAGACCTCAAGGTCTTCCAACTTTCGTATCGACTCGCGATGGAGTTTTCAATTTATCAAGAACCTTTCCAAGGGAAGAAGTTTACCCATTAACCGATCAGATTCGACGCTCTTCTCGAAGCGTCGCAGCCAATCTCGCTGAAGGGTTTCGCAAGCGACGATACCCAAACATGTTTATTAACAATTGACAGATTGCGATGGCGAGGCAACTGAGACGAAAGTCTGGTTGGACTTCGCTTTAGACTGCGGCTACTTGTCCAAAGAGAACCACCAAAAACTGATTGACGGATATGCGGAGGTGGGCCGGATGCTGCAAGGGATGATGTCTAATCCAAATCGT